>JANMTF010000086.1:0-19979 GCA_031390175.1 Polaromonas sp. | reverse complement strand
CAGCGCGCCGCGTGTGGCACCACCTGCGCCTAGCAGCAGCACGCGCTTGCCTTTCAACTGGCAGCTTAAGTTGTGGACGAGGTCGCGCACCAAACCGATGCCGTCAAAGTTCTCGGCGATCACGCGCTGGCCGTCAAACTTGAGGGCGTTGACTGCACCGGCCAGTTGTGCGCGCTCGGAGTGCTCATTGGCGTAGGCGACGGCGTCGAGCTTGAAGGGCGCGGTGATGTTCATGCCGCGCCCGCCTGCGGCACGAAATGTGTCTACCGCTTTGGCAAAGCCGCCTATCTCGCCCTCAATGCGGGTGTACTCCAGGTCTTGCCCGGTCAGCGCAGCAAAGGTGCTGTGTATGAAGGGTGACTTGCTCTGCGCAATCGGGTTACCGATGACGGCGTAATGGTCAGTCATGGAAATTTACAATAGGAAGTGCTATATAAAAAATAGCTGCTCCCACATTTATTTATTGGGCTACAGGCTTAAATGTCTCTCAAATAGAGGCGGAAAAGCGTATTTTAACCAGGTGCTAGGCTGAAGGTGCATATAACACGCCATCGCTTTGCATCTGCGCAATCTGCGTGGCACTGTAGCCCAGGCTCGCGGCTATTTGCGCGTTGTGTTGGCCTAGAAGTGGTGCGGGGCCGCTGGGGGTGGTCTCGCAACCCGAGAAGTTAAACGGCAGGTTGGGCAGTTTGATTTTGCCTGCGCTGGGGTGCTCTTGCTCCACCACCATGCCGCGCGCCAGGGTTTGCGGGTCGCTCAATACCTGGTCGATGGTTTGCACGGGGGCGGCGGGTACGCCTGCTGCGTCGAGTAGGGCGCAACACGCCTGTACATTCGCCTGTGCCATCGTCCAGGCGCGCACCTTGGCGAGGATGCTGTCGCGCTGCGCATTGCGGCCTGCGGAGCTGTGCAGGGTAGTGTCTGTTGCATAGGCATCGCCACCAATTAGCTTGGCCAACGCCTTCCATGTATCCGTCATTTGCGCGGCGATCACTAAGTAACCGTCTTTGGCACTGAACACGCCGTACACCGTGCTTTGCGGCAGGTCGTGGCCGGTTTGCACGGGCAGCTCGCCGCTGAGCAAATAGCTTTGCGCGGCAAAGTCGTGCATGGAGACCATGCAGTCGTACAGCGCAATGTCGATGTGCTGGCCGCGCCCGCTTTTGACACGCCCCAAGAGCGCTGCGCAGATGGCGGACACGCCGTGTAGGCCTGCGTACATGTCGGCAATGGGCATGCGAAACAGCGGTGGTGGCTCGCCCGGCACGCCGATCAGCGACATCGCGCCGCTCTTGGCCTCGGCTATCAAACCAAAGCCTGCGCGGTGCGCATCGGGCCCGGTGTGGCCGTAGGCCGAGACGGAGCAGTAGACCAGTTTTTCGTTGCGCTTGGATAGCTCGTCATAGCCCAAGCCGAGTTTAGTTAAAGCGCCGGGGCGGTAGTTCTCGACAAACACATCGGCGCTGTCAGTGAGCTTGTGCATTAGCTCAAGGCCGCGTGGGTCGTGCAGGTTGATGCACAGGCCTTTTTTACCCATGTTTTGCTGCATGAAGTAGCCGCTTTGCCCGTTGATCTGCGTTGGGCTTGCGCGGCCAGCGTCGCCCTCTTGCGGGCGCTCGACCTTGATGACTTCAGCGCCCATCGCGCTCAAGCAGCGAGAGATGTGCGGGCCAGCGAGGAAGTGGCTGTAGTCGATGACGCGGATGCCGTCTAGGGGTTTGTTTTGCATATTGGTAATGTCTGGGAGAAATAAGAGGTAACGCCAAAAGCGCTAAAAAAAGAAAATACAAAAACGCAAAAAATAATATCAAAAAGTTTTATAGATTTTCTTTTGACTTTTTTAGCGTTTTTTGCGTTATTTTTGCGCTTTTAGCGTTACATCCCCCAATGCAACTGGGCGCAACGGAATCATCAACCGATGCTCACCCTTTTGCACCACCTGCCCATGCTGGTTGACCAACTCACTGGGCAAGATGACGATGCCCCATCCGGGGCGGCTTTTGGACTGGCGCAGGCCGGTGACTTTAAAGCGCACATGCACTACGTCGTTGATCTTGATCGGCAGCACAAAATCCCAGCCCCAGCCCAGCGACATGCCGGGGACGAAGCGGTAATCGCTTTGTGTTTTCAGGCCATCGGCTATCGACAGGCCAAACAGCCCGTGCGCTACCCGTGTGCCGAAGGGGGTGGTTTTGGCATAGGCCTCGTCGATGTGTACGGGGGTGAAGTCACCTGTCAGCTCGGCATAAGCATTGATGCGCGCCTCGGTGACTGTGTAGCTGGGGCTGACGCAGGTGTCTCCTTCGACCGCATCGTCCCAGTACTTCTCGGGTGTGGTGGGTTTGTGGTGGGCTGTCATGTTCACAGCGCGCGCGGATTCACGGCCAAGGCCTGGCGCACCGCGCCGGGGCTGGCCTGGATGAGTTCCACCGCCAAGCCATCGGGCAGTTGCAGCCAGTTGCTGCCTTGGGGCAGGGTGCTTACGTTAAATTTTTTCGCCGCAGCCAATGCGGCCTCGAGGTCGTCCACCATCACGCCCAGGTGCGCCAGCCAACCCGCATCATTGCAGGGTGCAAACGACAAGCCCGGTGAGGCCATAAACTGCAGGCCACCCAGCGTCCAGTACTGATTGGGTTGCTCTACTGTGCCATCCACCTCGCGAAGGGTCTGCCCCAGCACCTCGTGGAAGAAGCGGATATGCCAGTGGATATCTTGCACGCGGATGGCGACGTGCTCCAGGTAAGAGGTGGTTGCGGGTGTCATATAGTTGCCGTGGGTTGCTATGAGTTTTATACAGATTTTGGCAGCAATTGTTCAATGCCCTTGATGCAGGCAAGCAGTGTAGCGTTCACAGGCGTGGGCACGCCATGCTGCAAACCCAGTTGCACCACCGCGCCGTTGATGTAGTCCACCTCGGTGCGCGCGCCGCGCTCCAGGGTTTGCAAAATCGAGGCTTTAAATTCATAGGGCAGCCCAGCACCCGCCTTGCGCCAAGCCTGCACCGGCTCGGTGATGCTGGTGCGCACACCGCGCGCCTTGGCCACGGCCATCGCCTCGGCCACCGCAGCCACCGCGCAGGCCTGTAGCTCTGGCACTTGGTACAGGTCGCCATAGGCCAGCCGCGTAATGCCGCTCAGCGCGCCGGTGGCCACGTTGATAAACAGCTTGTCCCAAATGGTGCCCATGATGTTGTCACTGACCACAGTTTGCAAACCCGCCGCGTTAAACGCATCGGCGATGTGTGTGATGCGTGGGGTGATGCTGCCATCGAGCTCACCCATATGCGTGTCTTTGCCCACATGCCCGCAGATCACATGCCCCGGCGCAATCATCTGGCCGCCGCAATAGCTCTTGCCTGCCAGCACGCGCTCGCGGCCCACCACCTCGCTCAAAATGTCTTCATGGCCCAGACCGTTTTGCAGCGACAGCACGCTGGTGTGCGGCCCCAGCAGCGACATCGCCGCCTGCATGGCAGCGCGCGTTTGCGCAGACTTGACCAATACGATCACGCAGTCCACCACGCCAGCGCCCAGCGCTTTGCTGGATGCACGCGCCTTCACTGTTCGGTCAACGTCCGCTGTGCGCAAGGTCAAGCCGCGCTGGTTAATGGCGTCTACATGCGCCTGGTTGCGTGTAATCAACCACACCTCGTGCCCCGCCTCGGTCAGCACCCCGCCCAAGGCACTGCCCAATGACCCGGCTCCTAATACTGCAAATTTCAAAAAAATCTCCTTGAATACGTGACCGTGCTCACACCGTCATCCACACCGACACATTGTGCGCTGTTGGCACACTGCATTTTATAAACCGTCGCGCTTTGAGATAATTCACACCTTGAACAAAGCAGCAAGCACACGTCACCCCCATGAGCACCACCGAAACCACCGCATCCACGGCCTCCCAGACAGCCCCGTCCGCCGAGCCGGTTGACACCATCTACGTGCCCCATGCCGAGTTTCGCTCGGGGCTACCAAGAGGGCGCTTTCGCGTGATTGTGAACCCTGAGCGGGCGCAAAAATACGTCAAACACCGATTATTTATAGTGGGCATTGCGCTCCCCCTGCTGGGCATAGGCACAGCACTGGCGCTGTCTGGCTATGTGTGGGCCGGCCTGCCCATGGTGGTCGTGGGCGCGTTACTGCCCAGGGTAGTCAAAGCCCACGCCCCCAAAATCTTGCTGCACCTGGCCCAGCAAGATGCCAAGACCTACCAGGAAGCGATTGACTTTGAGATTCTGGAAGTACGCAACGCATAAATTGCGCATCTGCAAGCCGTGTATGCCCATCCTGTCCAGCATCGATAAAGAAGCTGTAAGTTTGCTACCATAGCGCAATGCACGCATCCATCCAGCTTCAGTTAGCCCCTATCGGCCAAGTATGCTCTAAGTACGGAATCGCCCGACTAGAGGTTTTCGGCTCCGCTGCGCGTGCTGCGGATTTTGTGGAAAAGTCAAGTGATGCAGATTTCCTGGTGGAATTTTTACCCAATACCCAGCCAGGTTTGAATGAGTTCTTCGGAGCTAAAGCCGAGTTGGAGCAAATTCTTGGTCGTGCAGTAGATCTGGTGCAAACCAAGGCGGTGCGTAACCCCTACGTGTTGGCTAGCATTAATCAAAACCGCGAGCTGGTGTATGCCGCAGCGTGATTTGCGTGCATTTTTGTGGGATGTAACAGATGCGGCGCGTGCTATCGAGGAATTTATAGCGGGGATGGATGCACAGGCCTACGCCAGTTCTGCACTGGTGAGTGCAGCGGTAGAGCGAAAGTTTGAAATCATTGGCGAGGCGCTAAACCAGTTGTCTAAACTTGACCCAAGGTTAGCAGAGCGCATACCCGAGCTATCCAAAATGGTGGCGTTTAGAAATCAACTGATTCATGGCTATGCAGCAGTGGACGATCAAGTGGTTTGGAACATCGCGCAAAATTTCTTACCCAGTTTGGTGGTTGTGGTGGAAATTTTGCTACAAGAATTAGGTGAAAATTAGGCCTGCAGTCCACTTAAAGTGTCGCAGGAATAGCTATAAATTTAATAGCGATCTTAGGCCGCAACTGCGGTAGGAAAGCTGGCCCGCAAACCGTCTGCAGCGGCTGCCAGTCGCCCTTTGCTGCTGTATTTGACGGCCCGTTAATCCAAGACTAAATAGCACAAGCAGTTATTTAATATGTAGCGAATTGGGTTTGAAACCGTAACAGCAGTCACAGAGTAATTTACGATATTGCGGATTTTCTGAGTTTTAATTATTGCATTTAACTCAACAATATCGTATAGTTAAATAATGAAAAAGCAGATGCTCAGCCCCGCACTGGCTAACCGGTGGGCGCAGCTTGCGCACGCACAGTACCTCAACGCCCTCATGTCCGTTGCCGATTGGGGCGCACGGCAGTTTGCGTTTCATGGCGGCACGTCCTTGCATTTGTCGTGGAGTTCGGCGCGTTACTCGGAGGATTTAGACTTTTTGCTCTCACGCGAAGTGCAGAACGTAGAAAAAGTTCTTGCCAAGGTGTCTGGCATTCTGCGCGAGCAGTTTCGCGCGATAGACCCGCAGTTTGCCATCGACATCAAAGACAAGTCCAAAGACCCGCAGCGCATGCTGTCCTTTCACATCACCGTCAGCCACGCCGCATACATAGGCAGCGCCACGGTCAAAGCCGAGTTTTGGCGCACCGACGCGGCTTACCTGCAAAACTACCCCACGCAGTTTCGCACCCCCGTAACGCAGGGCGACATCGTCCTGCGGGTGATGAACCCAGTGCCCGCAGCCACCTTGGAGACGGCCTATGCCGACAAGCTCACCGCGTTTGCCACAAGGCCTTATTTGAAGTGGCGTGACGTCTACGACCTGTGGTGGATCGGCACGCAGTCCAGTGCGCAAATCAACGTGCGGTCGGCAGCAGAGCAGTTTGTGCACAACGTCAAAGCCTACACACCCGTGGACGGTTTATCCGCATCCAATGCGCTGCGCAAATTCCTCACCCAAGAGCGTCAAACCATCATCGCTAAAGCCAACCCCGATCTCAAACGCTGGCTGCCCGACAGCCTGTGGCGCTCGCTCAATCCCCACGGCATTGAGCAGATGGTGGACTATGTGTTCTACGCCCTGCAAGCCGTGGCCAATGCGGTGGACAACCTGGAGACTCCAGGCGCGGCTGCGATGTTGCACACGGTAGACCTGCGGCGCGTGCCAGCCGCAAAGCACACACCATGACAGCCACCTACACCAGCGCTATCGAGCGCCTTAAAAACCTGCCCGACGTGTTTACCGTCAACACCTTGAGCCGCCTGATGGACTGCCCCAAACCCACCGTGCTGGCGTATCTGTCGCGCTGGAAAACCAAAGGCTGGGTAGCGCAAGCCGGACCACGCAGCGGGGTTTACTTTAATGTGGCCAAAAACCCCTTGGCCGCTATCCAGCACCGTGTAGACGCACTGCTGATGCTCTACCCCAGTGCCATGCTGATGGGCGAATCCGTGCTGCATGCCGCCGGGTGGATCACGCAGATTCCGCAAGCGCTGCACGTTGCAGTAGAAAAGCGCCCCAGCTATGTACAAGTGCAAGGCGTGGTGCTGCATCCCAAGCCACTTCGCTGGTTTAAAACCGTAGCCATTCTTAAACCAGCCCTGGCCAAGTTTGCCAGCTACGGCCTGCGCACACTCACGCCCGCATGGGCGCTGGCAGACCTGCTTGCCAACCCGCTGGCCTGGCACCCGGATGCGGATGACATAGACCTGCCTGAAGGCAGTAAAGCCCAGCTCGCGACTGCGTGTGCGCAACTGGGTTGCGCAGCTGGGGTAGCGCAATATGATGATCAATTAAGCCATTAGCCCTTTAAAGTATTGCGGGAGAAGCTACATAGTTCATAGCAAAATTAATTTGCTGAACAAGTCTAAAATCACAGGCATCACCCATCCATAAGGACACCCCATGACCACCCGCGCCACCTTCACCCGCATGGAGCACAGCACCCAGGAGGACTGGCGCAAGATCGTGCCGGAGGCGATGCAGATGGGTAAGAGCTTGCCAGACCGCGTGCTGGCGCACTTGAAATTGCTGGACGGGGACTACGGCGGCTTTCCGATTGACCGTTACCAGCACAGCCTGCTCACAGCCACGCTGGCGCTCAAAGCAGGGCGTGACGACGAGTATGTGGTGTGCGCGCTGCTGCACGACATTGGCGATACGTTGGGCAGCTACAACCACCCTGACATTGCGGCGGCCATTCTCAAGCCCTTTGTGAGTGAGGCCAACTTGTGGATGGTGCAGCACCACGGCATATTTCAGGGCTACAACTTTTTTCACCACATTGGGATGGACCGCCATATGCGCGACCAGTTTGCCAGCCACCCGTACTACGGGCACACGGCAGAGTTTGTGGAATGGTTTGACAACCCGGCCTTTGATGCATCGCTGGAGATATTGCCCATCAGCACCTTTGAGCCGTTGCTGCGCAAGGTGATGGCCGTGCCGAAAAGCTCGGTATACAAGGCGGCGCTGGACAGGCAGACGGTCGCCAGTTAAGTATGCTTACTGGGTTTGTGCAATACACCGGTGTAATGTATTTTAATTTACAATTGAGCCTGTAGCCCTTTAAAATATTGCCGGAACAGCTATCTATTCGGTAGCGACCTCAAACCGTCACGATGATCGGAAAATTGGCCCGCAGGCCATCTGCACCAGGTGTAAATGCCGCCGTCACGGCAGCGCGGTCAGCGTCGTCTCGCAAATTGCGCCACACAAAATCACGCGCATTGCCAGCGTCGCCTTGCACATACAGCTGGGTGGTGAGCAACGCGCGCTTGCCCAAGCGCACCTTGACATGGATGTGCGGCGCCCGGCCTGTGTAGGCAGCGGGGCGGATGGTGCGAAAGCGGTACTGCCCATCCGCGCCCACCACCACTTTGCCAAAACCTTGAAAGGCTTTGTCAGCGCGGCCGCCGTCGCCTGGGTGGTGGTAGTGGCCGGCTTCGTCGCATTGCCAAATCTCTACCTGCGCGCCTGCTACGCTCTTGCCTTGCAGATCCGTCACCGTGCCCTCCACCCAGCTAGGCTGGCCACGGCCGTAGGCCAGGGTACCGTTGCGCAAGAGATCAAAGTCGCTGTCGGCGGGCAGTTCCAGCGGGTAAAACGGGCCTTCGGTTTGCCCAGGGGTGGTACGGCGCGTGGGCAGACTCTGGGCGCGGGCCCCAAGCCACAGGGCGGGCATGGCCACCAGCGCCGCAGCCACGGTGCGGCGGGAGGGGTTAAAAGCTTGGCTTGGGTGCAGCATGTGATGACCTCCATAAAGTGGCTGTTGGAACCTATGCTTTGCTTAAAAGTTCACCACCATGTTCACTCTCTCGTCACTGCATGTCGACTCGCGCATGCTGGCGTACACACACTGGGTTACCATGCGTATGGCCCACCCACTTACCCTCCAAAGTTCTTCAACCGACTTTGCCCCCACCATGCTCCCCGGTTACCTTACCAAACAAGAGCAGATCGCTGTGCGCGGGGTGGCTGATGTGTGCATTTGCTCGCTGCTAGACCGCAACCAGTTTTTTGACCCTGCAGACGAAGCGTTGGACTTGGGTATTTCATCCGCCACTTGGCCGCTGTTTGGTCTGCTCTGGCCGTCGGGCGCGCAACTGGCCGCACGCATCGCGCTCAGGCCTGTGGATGCGAATGAGCATATTTTAGAAATTGGCTGCGGGCTGGCGCTGGCCAGTATCGTGGCGCACCGGCGCGGAGCCAACATTACCGCCAGCGACTGCCATCCATTGGCGGCGGGATTTTTGCAACGCAACCTGCGCTTGAACCATTTGCTGCCCATGCCGTATGTACACGGCCAGTGGGGTGGTGAGCCCGAAGCCAATGGGTCTTCCATCCAAGCCGTCGTTGTAAAAAAATATGAGCTGATCATGGGCAGTGATGTTTTGTACGAGCGCGACTCCAAAGGCGACTTGGCCAGCTTCATTGCGCTGCACGCGGCCCCCGCAGCGCAGGTGTGGATCGTAGACCCTGACCGCAGCAACCGCGCCGCTTTCAACAAGCGCATGGCGGCGCTGGGTTTTGTGCTGCATGAAGAGCGGCTAGATACCTTGGCCAGCGATGAGATCGCAGCCTACAAAGGCCGCTTGCTTACCTATCGGCGTAGCGGCTAAACGGGCTTTTTAGCAGCGTGGGCAATCAGCCGGTCAGCATAGTCTTGCCAGCGGGCATCTTTGGCCAGGCCTTTGAATACGTCTTCACCGGCTTGGGTGGCTACCCACTGCTGTTTGTCGGCAATGGCGCTGGCCATAAGGGGTGGTGCGCCTGCCTCATGCACCGTGTTGGCGGCTTCGCGCATTTCTTCGGCGCGGCGTTTGCCGTGCTGCACCACGCGGCTGAACAAATACGCACCTTGCTCTTGCCAGTCGATACCGGGGTAGGTCTCTTGCAAGGTGGGCAGCACGTAGTCTTCTACGCCATAGGCGCGGGCCGTGGTGTAGCTCTCAATCACCAAGGCCTCGAGGCCTTTGATCATCACGCTGCGGCACATTTTGATGGCGCTGGCGATGCCTAGCTTTTCACTCACTTGTGTTGCATCGAGTTGCCATGCCGTCAGGGCTGCGGCCAGCTCGGTGGCTTTTGCACCGCCCAAGAGCATGGGCACCTTGATGCCGTAGGGCGGCACCGAGGTCATCACGCCCGCTTCTACATAGTGCGCACCTGCGGCTTCGATAGTGGCAGCGCACTGCTGCTTGGTGCCTGGGGATGCGGAGTTCAAGTCTAAAAACACGCTGCCGGGGCGGATGTGTTTGGCCGCTTCTTGCGCCACGCTCAAGGTGTTGGATGCGATGACGGCAGAGAGGATGAAGGTGGATGCCTCGCAGAGTGCCTGCATGGACGCGCAGGCTTGTATGCCTGCTTGCTTGGCGTGGGCGTGCTCTGTATCGCGCGTCGCTGCGTTGGCAAACTTCACATCCCAGGCCGCCATAGAGGTGACACCGGGCTTTGCTTTAAGCCCGGCGCAAAAAGTTTTACCGACCTCGCCGTAGCCAATGAGGCCAATTTGATTCAAGTTCATCATACTTTCTCAATCGCTATTCGGATAAACCAATTCCGTTCGGGCTGAGCTTGTCGAAGCCCTCGCGAACCCTTCGACAAGCTCAGGGCGAACGGAAGCGTCACTGCTTCTCAATCTTCGCCCGCGCAATCACTTCCGCCCAGCGTTTGATCTCACTGGCCAGCAAATCGCTCACTTGCTCGGGCGTGCTGCCTTGGGCGTTCAAGGTCAAATCGCTCAGGCGCTTTTTCACCTCGGGGTTGGCCAGCACATTTTGGATTTCACGGCTGAGTTTGGCCACTACGTCTTTGGGCGTCTTGGCGGGCACGGCCAGGCCGTTCCAGGAGGTCACGTTAAAGCTGGCCAACGCGCCGCCGCTCTCGCGCACCGTGGGCACGTCGGGCAGGGTAGCCAAACGCTTCTCGCCCAGCAGCGCCACTGGGCGCAAGGCCTTGCTGCTGACCTGCGCCATCAGCGGGCTCAATATGTCCACCATCGCATCAATTTCGCCGCCGCGCAATGCCGTGATGACAGGCGGTGTACCGTTGAAAGGCACGACCTGAAACTCAATGCCCGCACTGGCTTTGAACAGCTCAGCGGCCAGGTTTTGCGTGGTGCCAATTTGCGGTGTACCGATGTTGAGCTTGCCGGGGTTGGCGCGGGCGAAGACCAGCAGCTCGGCGAGGGATTTGAATTTTCCGGTCTCACTGACCGCAATCACCAAATCAAAACTTGCCAGCTTGGACACCGGCGAAAAATCGCGCAGAGTATCAAAGGGCAACTGCTTGAACAGCGCCGCGCTGACTGCGGTGCCACTGGAGATCAGCAACATGGTGTGGCCATCGGGTTCGGCCTTGGAGACCAAATCCCCCGCGACGATGCCGCCCGCGCTGGGTTTGTTTTCTACCACCACGCTCTGGCCCAGCGCCTCACCCAGCTTTTGCGCCACGGTGCGCGCGGTAATGTCTGCCGCGCCGCCAGCGCCCACCGGCACGACGATTTTCAGTAGCTTGGTGGGGAAGCCTTGAACTCCGGCAGCAGTTTGCGCCCATGCTGGCAACTGCCCTGCGGCTAGCGCCCATGTAAGAGCCATGGAGGCCTTGATTAAAGTTCTGCGTTGCATGGCAAGCCTTTCTGGGCCACAAGCCCATTTACAAATGTGAAATTTATTTAAACAGCACAGTCACCAGCCACAGGCTGATCATGGGGAAGAAGAGCAGCACCACCACGCGCAGCGCGTCCCAGGCCAAGAAAGGGAACACGCCTTTGTAGGTCTCGCCCATGGGCACATCGCGCGCCAGGTTGTTCACCACATACACGTTCAGCCCCACGGGCGGCGCTATCAGGCCGATGCCGACCGTCATCAATACCAAGATGCCAAACCAAATGGCCTTCATGTCTTGTTCCAGCCCCCACAGCTCCAGGCCCATGATGGCGGGGAAGATGACCGGGATGGTCAGCAGCAGCATCGACAGCTCGTCCATCACACAGCCCAGCACCACATACAGCAGCAGCACAGCAGAGACCACCAGCAACGGGGACACTGGCAAATGCGTCACCCAGTCTGCTATGCGGGCAGGCATTTCGGTCAGCGCCAAAGAGGCGTTCATCATGTCGGCGCCCAGGAAAATCATGAACACCATGGCACTGGTTTCTGCCGACGCGATCAGTGCCAGCTTGATGCCCGCCGTGTTCAGCTCGCGCCGCGCCAGGCCGACGGCAAAAGTCAGCAGGGCACCAATGGCTGCGCCCTCGGTGGGTGAGAAAATACCGCCGTAGATACCGCCAAACACGACGATAAAAATACCCACGATAGGCCAAATGGCGGCCAGCGCCTGCGCGCGCGCGCCCCATGCGACGGGCGCGCTGGGCGTAGCAAACTCAGGCCGAACGCGGCAGTACAGCGCTATCACCACCAAGTAACCCAGCATGGCCAATATGCCCGGCACCATGGCGGCGGCAAACAGTTTGGCAATGTTTTGCTCGGTCAATATGGCATACACCACCAGCGGCACCGACGGCGGAATCAAAATGCCCAGCGTGCCGCCTGCGGCCAGGGTGGCGGTAGACAAGCGGCCATGATAGCCATGTGCCTTCATTTCCGGGTAGGCCACTTGCGTGATGGTGGCTGAGGTGGCCACGGACGAGCCGCACACCGCGCCAAAGGCCGCCGCGCTCAAAATAGCCGCCATCGCCAGCCCGCCGCGAATATGGCCTACACACGCGGCGGCTGCGCGAAACAGGTCGCGGCTTAAACCGCCTTGGGTAGCAAACTGCCCCATCAGTAAAAACAGCGGAATCACACTGAGCTCATACACCGTCAGCCGCGCTACCGCACTGCCTTTAAGCAGGTTCAACGTAGAGGCTTCACCACTCATGGCCATATAGCCCAGAGCGCCGGGTACAAACATGGCCGCCGCTATGGGCACGCGCAGCCCCATCAGCACCAGCATGCCGCCAAACATCAAGAGGCCGATCCAGGTAGGCGTGCTCATGCTGCGCTCTCCTGGCTGTCAGCGCTCTGCTCGCCCACGGGCTGGCCGGTAGCGTGCATCCATGCCTGCGCAACAGCCACCAGCGCGGCCAATGCCAAGCCAGGTGCCAGCGATGCATAGGCCCACCACATGGGCAGGCCAATGATCATGGTGGTCTCGTTCGCATCACGCACGGCCAATGCGCCGATGCCCGTGCGCCAGGCCAGCAGCGCGCACATCAGTGCCAGCAGCAGCGCGCCTATCGCGTCGAGCATGCGCAGGCGCTGCGGGCGCAGCTTTTGCGTAAAAAAGTCTACGATGATGTTGGCCCCACGCAGCTGGCACCAGGGGATGCACAGCGAGATGGACAGCGCAATGCCCAGTTGGGTGATTTCTACATCCCCCTGGATGGGGCTTTTAAACCAAGCGCGCCCCACCACGCTGACAGCGGTCATTGCGCCGACTAAAAGAGCGACCGCAGAGCCGGTGATGGCAAACCAAAGCGTCAACGGTTTTAAAAAATGGAGCATGCAAAAATTTGTGGAAGTTAACAAAACGCCGGCATGAAGCCGGCGTTTTGGAGGGCAAGTTTCGGTGAATTTACTTGCGGTGCTTGACCAGCAAGTCGCGTGCATCTTGCAGCATTTGTTTGCCAGGCAAACCGCGCTTGTCCATGTCGCTCACCCACTCGTCGTTCAAGCTGGCCGAGGCTTTGATCCAGCTATCGGTGTCGGCTGCCGAGAGCGTGATGATGGTGTTGCCACGGTCTTGTGCGGACTTGCGGCCGGGGGCTTGGCTTTCGTCCCAGATTTTGCCGATCTGGCGTGACAGGCCTGCGCCGCTGTTGTTGTCAATCACCTTCTTTAAATCGGCAGGCAAGGCATCGTATTTGGCCTGGTTCATGGCAAAGACAAAACCTGCGCTGTACAAGGCCGGACGTGTCGGGTCTGTCTGCGTATGGAACTTGGTCATCTCGTGCAGTTTGAATGCGGGGATCACTTCCCATGGCAATGCAAAACCGTCGATGGTGCCCTTGGACAGCGCGTCGGCCACGCCTGTGACGGGCATGCCTACGGGGGTTGCGCCCAGCTTGGCCAGCAGCTTGTTGGTTTGGCGCGTAGGTGCGCGCATCTTCAAGCCTTTGAAGTCGTCCAGCGTTTTAACTTGCTTGGAGGTGGTGTGTACATAGCCTTCGTCATGCACCCAGGTAGCCAAAATCTTGGTGCCGGGAAACTCTTTGAGTGCATGCTTTTGCAGGTATTCCCACGATGCCGCCGCGCCCGATTCGGCGGAGTTGGTCATAAAGGGCAGCTCAAACACTTCCATGGCGGGGAAGCGACCGGCCGTGTAGCCAGGCAAAGTGATGGTCAAGTCGTCCACACCGTCTTTGACGCGGTCTACCAACTGCGGGGGCGTGCCGCCACCCGACATGGCGGGCAGCATTTGGCATTTGATGCGCCCGGCAGACTCGGCGGCCACTTTGTCGCACCAAGGCGCAATCACGCGGGTGGGGGCCATGGCTGCTGATGGCCAAATGTGGTGGAATTTAAGGGTGACTTCTTGCGCCATGGCGCTGCTAGCGCCTAGGGCTAGCAGTGCTGTGGCAGTGGCATTGAGTAAGTGACGTGGTTTCATGGTGGTGTCCAGTAAATAGTTAAAGTAAGACAACGAAGTGACCGCTATTTTTGTTGACATAGCATAAGCGGTTTACTCGCTTGATATGGCTCTTTTTGATGTGGATTTCCCTTAGAAGGCACTAGGGGTTTGGCGCTACCGGTGGTTTGCCGAGGGCTGCTTGTTGCTTTTTGCGTTTGAAGATGTCTGTTCTGGGTTGGTCACTTTGCGGCGATGGGGGAATTTGCGCTGCAAAAATCTTACGCAAACACGCGACTTGTGGAGTAGTTATCTTCAGGTGGTCACCGCGCCTTGCTACAGATTTTTCATCCCAAACACGCCCCATCACCGCTTGCTGGGTTGTGTACTTTTTTTCTCGTGCAGCGAGGTTTTCTGATAGTGATGTGGCCACGCTTTTGCGGTATTTTACGTACAAGCTAAGCACCATGAGAGATGTTAAAAACTATCAAAAATGTAGCTGGCAGCGCGATATTTCATTGGCTTGCAGCACGAAAGTGCTTGAAGCAAAAACACCAACGCGCGCAACTGAGCGATACCACGCCAGTCCAGCGGTAGTGCGGCGTGCTTGTGATGAAAATTCTGGAGAAAGGCGCGGCGACCACCTCCAGATGACTACCAACCATCCCGCGTGTTTTCGCAAGAATTTTGCAGCACAAGTTCCCGCGCTGCCGCCAGCCAACCATCAACGCATGGCATCTACAAACCAAGCTAGCCGCCAGCCAACCATCTATGAGGAAAATCTTCACACCAAGCCAGTCGCCAGTCAACCATCTACGAGCAACATCTTCAGTCCAGCCCACCGCAAATCACCTACAACCCAAGCAACTACTTGCTCTAAGCCCGGTATGCGGAGTCAAGGGTTAACGCACCCACTACGCGCGAGACGCACACGCACATGCGCTTGTTTTGCTGCTTCTCATGCGCGCTTAAAAATACATCTCGGTGGTCCATCTCGCCTTGCACGGCCAGTACGTCCATCACGCACAAGCCGCACTCGCCGCGCCTGCAGTCCGATATGGTGTCGATACCCGCTTGCTCCAGCGCGTCGAGCAAGGTGGTGTCTGCGGGCACCATGATGTCGAGTTGGTGGCGCGGGATTTGCACGCGAAAGGCCTCTGCTGCAAAGCTGCCGCTCGACCCAAAGGTTTCAAAGCGCAGCTCGGCCAAACGTCTGCCGTTCGCTAGCCACGCCTTGCGAATGGCCTCCAGCATAGGCACGGGGCCGCAGGTATAGAGCTGGGCTTTGGGGGGCAGGGCGGCTACTTCCGCAGGGAAGTCGATGGTTTCGCCATCGCTAGCAACAAACGTTTGCAGGCGGTCACCCAGCGCCTCGCGCAGCGTGCCCGCAAAGGCGAGCTCGCCCGGCGTGCGCGCGCCGTAGAGCATGCGCACGCTGGTACCCTTGGCGGCCGAGAGCGCGGCCAGGCGCTGCGCCATGGCGACCAGGGGTGTGATGCCTATGCCGCCTGCAATCAATACATAAGCGGGCGCTGAGAGATCGAGTGCAAAGTAGTTATGCGGGCCGCTCACCGGCAGTGCGTCGCCCACTTGCAGTGTCCACATCGCGGCTGAGCCGCCGCGGCCACCGTCCATGCGTTTGACGGCGATGCGCCAGTGCACCCCATCGCTGCTGCCTACCAATGAGTAGTGGCGCATTTGGACTTGCCCGTTGACAGCAACCTGCACTTGCAGGTGCGCGCCCCCCTCCCAGCGCGGGGCCTGGCCGCTGGCGGGGCGCAATAAAAACTGGCGCACGGTGGGCGTAAGGTCTTCGGTAGCCACTACGGTGGCCCGCTGCCACTCTTGAATATGTTTCATCGTGCGGCACCCCGGCGGCGAATGAGCTTGATGGCGCGCAAAGAATCTGCACCTTCGCTGCCCACATGGCCTGCCAAGTCGCCTGTCAGCGAGCTGCGCAAATTGCGCTGTGCCAAGCGTGAGTGCTCGCGCATGATGGCCTCGGCGCGGCTGCCCTCGCCGCGCTCTATCGCGTCCAGTACTTGGCGGTGCTGGTCTTGCGCTACCACCAGCATGTCACGCGCCTGGGGCGAGTTGGCCTGCGCCACCACAAAGGCCGAGGGCGAGGCAAAGGGCAGGCTGACCACGCGCTCCAGCTGGCGTGCGATCACCGGGCTGTCGGCCATCTCGCACAGCAGGGCGTGGAACTGCTGGTTGAGATCTACATAGCTGGAAAATGCTTCGTCGTTCAGCATGCTGGGTGCCAATGCCTCGCCAATCTTCTTCAGGCACTGGCGCGCCTCCAGCAGTAGCGCGGGCGCTGCGCCTTGTTCTGCCGCACGGCGCGCCAGCAGGCCTTCCAGCGTGCCGCGCAGCTCAATCGCGTCCGCGATGTCGCCTTCGCTGAAGGTTTTAACCGCGTAGCCGCCATTGGCCAGCGCCTCCAACAGCCCCTCTTGCTCCAGCCGCATCAGCGCTGCGCGAATCGGTGTGCGGGACATGCCCAGCTTCTCCACAATCGCCAGCTCGGCAATGCGCGCACCGCCAGCCAGTTGCCCCGACAAGATCAGTTCGCGCAGTTGCAACTGGGCACGCACGGCGGCACTGGCTTGCGCAGAATCTGCACTATTTATGCTCATAGTCCTTGTCGTGCGTTCATTAGAGGCTATGAAATTCATAGTAATTACCTTGCATTAGAGAGCTACCGAATGGATCGGAATCACCACCACCGCAGGCTGCTCGGCCGCCACCAGCCTGTCAATCAGCTTGCGTGCCCACATCGAGCCAGCGTCGATATTCAGGTTGTAAAACTGGTGATCGGGGTGTTCCTCCATGGCGATCTGCTGGGCTTCCAGCACATGCTCGTCTTCGCGGAAGATGCCGGCCACGCCCTCGCGCAGCTGGTGCGTCAGGCGTTGCTCGCCCAAGCAGTAGTTGCGGGCGAACGCCCAAAAATAATGGCAGGTATTGGCGGTGGCAGGGGTGATGGTGTTGAGCACCTGGCCGTTCACGCCCTTGCTGCGGTTGCTCAACTTGGCATCGCCCTGGTTGCCGCCGGGTGGCACCGCGCCGGTGCCTGCTTGCGCTACACCCACGTCAATCACCACGGTGCACGGCGCTTCAAACTGGATGATCTGCCAACGGTCTACCTTGCCTTCGTAGCCCAGAGCCTGCTTGATCTGCCCGGCCCAAAACGGCGGCGCGTCGATGTTGTCCATCCAGCGCGTCACAGTGGCTTTGCGTGTGCCATGCGTAGCGACAAAGGGTGCCTCGGCCACGGCGCGCTGGCCGATGCTACTGCCGTGCACAAAGGTCTCGTGCGTCAAGTCCATCAGGTTGTCCACCACCAAACGGTAGTCGCACTTCACGGTAATCATTTTGCCATCGCCCGCCCAAGCCGGGTCGTCGTTCCAGTGCAGGTCGGGCACCGAAGCGGGGTCGGCCTTGGCCGGGTCACCGGGCCATACCCACACAAAGCGGTGCTTCTCCACTACCGGGTAGCTGCGCACGCAGGCCGAGGGGTTGAGCGTCTCTTGGCTGGGCATATGGGTGCAGCGGCCCTGCGCGTTGTACACCAGGCCGTGGTAGCCGCAGACCAGCTCGTCGCCTTCCAGCCGTCCCATGGAGAGCGGCAGCAGGCGGTGCCAGCAGGCATCTTCGAGTATCGCCACGGTGCCGTCGGTTTGGCGGAACATGACCACTTTTTGCTTGCAGATGGTGCGCGCCAGCAGTGCGTGCTTGACTTCTACATCGTAGGCGGCGGCGTACCAGGCGTTGAGAGGAAAGGAGGTTTTCAGCGTACTCATGGATACCAATTGTATACAATTAAGGCTAAAAATTTCTATTTTTGTGCGTAATAGAGGGGTTTCTGCGGGTTCTTGTATCCATCAAGCCGAGCGATAAGTGCCTTAAAATCTCTGCACCCCATACAAGGAGATAAGCATGTCCACCACCGTCCAACACCCCAAACTCCCCGCCCGCTACGACCATGTCGGCAGCTTTTTGCGCCCGCTCTACCTACTGCAAGCACGGGAAGAAAAAGCCAAAGGCAACATCACCCCCGAGCAACTGCGCATAGTGGAAGACCAGGCGATTGCTGAAATTGTGAAGTTCCAGGAATCCGTCGGCCTCAAAAGCATCACTGACGGCGAGTTTCGCCGCACCTACTTTCATACCGACTTTCTGGAGCAACTGGGCGGCGTAGAGGTGGGCATCCCTGTGACCATCCAGCGCCCCGACGGCACCATGGAACTGGCCCCGCCTGTGATGAAAGTGGTGGGCAAAGTGCATCATGCCAAAGACATCCAGTTGGCTGACTTTGAATTCCTTAAAACCCAGGTCGCCAAGGGCAATACGCCCAAGGTCACTATCCCCAGCCCCACCATGCTGCACTTTCGCGGTGGCCGCGCAGCGATTAGCAAAACGCACTATCCCGAGCTGGACCCGGCCTTTTACGACGACGTGGCCAAGGCCTACGGCGACGAGCTGCGTTCCTTAAGCGCTGCCGGTTGCAACTACGTGCAGATGGACGACACCAACCTGGCCTACCTGTGCGACCCCAAAATGCGCGAAGCCGCCAAGTCCCGTGGTGATGACCCCAACGAGTTGCCCCACCGCTACGCCATGTTCGTCAACAAAGTAGTCGCGCAAAAGCCCACCGGCATGACCCTGGCCATGCACCTGTGCCGTGGCAACTTCAAAAGCACCTTTGCCGCCAGTGGCGACTACGAGCCCGTAGCCGAGGCCCTGCTGGCCGAGATGGACATTGACGCATATTTCCTGGAGTACGACGACGACCGCAGCGGCGACTTCCGCCCCCTGCGCTTCTTGCCCAAAGGCAAAACCATGGTGCTGGGCCTAGTGACCACCAAGTTTGGCCAGATGGAGAGCAAAGACACCCTCAAGCGCCGCATCGACGAGGCCGCCAAATACGTCCCCATGGACCAGCTTGCCCTGTCGCCCCAGTGCGGCTTTAGCAGCACCGTGCACGGCAACAATATCGCGGTAGAAGACCAGCGCAGCAAGCTGCGCTTGGTGATTGAAACGGCCAATGAGGTGTGGGGCAGCAATTAACGCGTGGGTAGGGCATGGGCGGCCTCTTTGTTTGAAGGCGCTGCCTGGGCCTACCCTACTTGCGCAAGCAGCTACTGAATAAGTAGCATTTGGGTATAATTGACGTCCACTGCATACACAAGTCACTTCTATGCCATTTCCCAAACTGCTCTTCATGGTCGCCATCGCAGCCTGCGCTACGCTGCAAGGCTGCACCATCTTGGCGATTGCGGACACGGTGGGTACGGTGGCTGTGCGCACTGCCGGTGTGGCGGCCAATGTCGCGGTGAGTACCGCTGCCGCTGCGGCAGAAGTGTCCATTGCCACCACCAAGATCGGTGTCAAAGTAGTGGGCGCTGCGGTCGATGCGGCGATCCCTACCAAATAAACAACGCGATCTGAGATGCATTGGTGGGCCGTGAGCACGTAAAAGCAAATGGGGTCAGATAGCAAATGGCACAGCAAATGGCACAGCAAATGGGGTCAGATCAAAATTCAGGACAGCCCTCGGTTCGGAGCGCGCAACACCCTAACGAAATTTTGCTCTGACCCCTTTTGCGTAGTTTCCGGCGCGTAATGTCTTCCCCCTCCCAGCGAAGAGCCCCTCGCACAGACCTCGCGGCTCGCGCCAAAGCGTGTGCCATGGGCATGCGCCCCGGACGTCGGCCCCTTCGGGGGAGCATGTGCAGTACTCAAAATTGGGGTCAGGCTTGTGAGCGCTTGATCCAGGTTTTGTACCCAATTTTTCCGTGCTTCCAGCCCGACATCCTGTTTGGGGCGCATACCCATGGCACACACTCTGGCGCGAGCAGGTAGGGGGTTTGCAGGCGACTGTGAC
>JANMTF010000082.1:0-2898 GCA_031390175.1 Polaromonas sp. | reverse complement strand
GCTGGTGATGGCGGATCGTGTGTCTGCGCTCACGCTGCGTGGGGGTACGCATAACCCGATGGCACCATCGCTGTCGTTCTTGCAGCTGCTTACGCCTTATTTGTCTGGGCCAGGGCCTGATTTGATGGCGATGGAGCTGCGCCGCCACGGCTTTTACCCGGCGGGCGGGGGTGAGGTGCGGGTGGCGGTGCATCCGCCTGCGGTATCGGGCTCGCTTAGCTTGGCACCCATCCACATCATGCAGCGCGGCGCGCTGGTGGAGGCTTATGCCGAGTGCCTGCATGGCGGCATACCCAAAGGCGTGGCCGAGCGTGAGCTGGCGGTGCTGAAAACCGGGCTAGGTTGGCAGGACGAGCAGTTGCGTAACCGCGCCCTGCGTGCCAACGAAGGGCCGGGCAATGCGCTACTGGTGGTGCTGAAGTATGAGCACATTACCGAAGTGTTTGCCAGCTACGGCGAGCGCGGTGTGAGCGCGGAGCACGTAGCGCATAAATTGTTGCACGAAGTGCGCGATTACCTGATGCATGCTGCACCCGTGGGGCCGCACTTGGCCGATCAGTTGATGATCCCGATGGCCTTGGCAGCTGTGCAAAGCGGTAAAGGGCAGGGCGGCGGGCAGTATTGGGCAACAGAGCTGACGGAGCACACGCGTACCAACGCGCTGGTGATTGAGAAGTTTCTGCCGATCAAGTTTGCCATGCAGCCTTTGCAAGGCGGGGTTGTGATCAGCGTGGAAGTCTAGCGTGGCTCGCCATGATCAGATATTCAATGCCGTGTTTTCTGTGTGGGCCTGGCCAACTTTGGCTGGGGTTTGGTGAGGTTGACCGGCGCAGTCGCGGCGTTGTGCGCACACGGGGTGAGCGGGCATCACAGAAGATCGGTAATGCTGCTGCTGCGCACGGGTTTGGCTCGGCGCTTGGGGGCATGCTGGCGAAGAATTTGGTGCTGCGCAGTGGTCAGCGGAGGATAGCTGGGAATTGGCCCGTTATTTGTGGGTAGGGTAGGCGCTGCTGGTTGGCTGGCTTGCAGTTCGTCTCGCAGGCGTGCCAATGCGTAGAGGACGGTTTGGTTTTGCGTAAAACCCAGCGTCTTGGCCATGCGCTGCAGTGTGGCTTTGCTAGCGGTGGTGATAGAGTCGGCGCGAAAAGCAACCGAAAGAGCTTCAGTAGTCATATGGAAAGTATAGGGGAAACATGGGGGATTTGCAAGCCCCATAACATTCACAGAGCCCGCGAATAGAAGGCGGGATAGGCACGGCACGGATGCCATTCTTGCCGCTCAAATTTGGTAGTGCAGCCTTTTCAGGGCGGGGTTGTGATTAGCGTAGATGGATAGAATGAACCCTATGCCAGCAGCACACACCACCGCAGCCTATCCAGCTATTTTTGCAACGCATGCGACGCAGTTTGCGCGCGCGGATGCGCTGCGCGTGCGGATTGACGCGAAAAAGAACCAAGATGCGGCATTGTGGGACACCATTGTCAAGCGCCTGCGCGTTGACTGGACATACAACTCCAACGGGATTGAGGGCAGCACCCTCACGCGCGGCGAAACGCATTTTTTTCTGTCAGAAGGTTTGACTGTCGATGGTAAACCGCTGAAAGACTTTATGGATGCGCAAAACCATGCCGAGGCCATCGACATGTTGTTTGATGTGGTCAGCAGCAAGCATGCGATTACCGAGGGCTTTATCAAAGAAGTCAACGCGCTCATCCTGCGCGGCGTGGAGTTCACCCCGGCCAAGGGTGCTAGCGGGCAGCTGCTGCGTAAACCCGCCAACCCGGGGCAGTACAAAAGGCTGGCAAACCACGTAGAGCAAGCCGATGGAACGGTGCATACCTATGTGGACCCGTTGCATGTGGTGGACGAGATGCAGGCGCTGGTGACTTGGATTAACCAGTCTATGGGCAGCGTCCATCCCATTCATGTTGCGGCTGTGGCGCACTACCATCTGGTGCGCATTCACCCCTTTGACGATGGCAATGGCCGGGGTGCCCGCATCTTGATGAACCTCATCTTGATGCACAAAGGCTACTTCCCTGCTGTGGTGCGGCTGGAGACCAAGCGGCGTTATCTGGAGGCTTTGAGTGCCGCAGATCGCGGCGACCTCTCGCCTTTTATCGCCTACATCGCCGACTGCGTGATCACTACGCAAGAATCCGTACTGGAAGTGTTGGATCGCAAGTAGTCGGTAGGATCACTCACACAGCGCGCGGATAGACGGCGGAATCGGCACGGCGCGAATGCCGTTCTTGCCGTCTTCGCGTTTGCTGGCGAAGATGCGCACCTCGTTGCATTCCAGGATCACGTCCTCTTCGCCATCGGGCCGTGCGCGCACGATTTTGTAGGTTTGCACAAAGCTCTTGTCGCGCCACTCGGTGATCTGGGTGCGGACGAGCAGCAGGTCGCCGTAGCTGGCGGTTTTCAAGAATTTGGTGTGGGTGTCTACCAGGGGCGTGCCGATCACGCCGATGGATTTGGTGGTCTCTTCCCAGCGGGGCACGCCGCACTCGGCAAAAAAGTGGCGCGAGGCGGCGTCGATCCAGCGGAAGAAATTGGGGAACCAGACGATAGCGGCGGGGTCGCAATCGCCAAACTCTACGCGTACGGTGTGGGTGATGGTGCGCATGCGCTTAATCGCCTTTGATGCCGCGCTCGGCAATGAGCTTGCCAAAGCGCACGCTGTCTGTCGCCGCGCGCGCGCCGAAGGCTGCGGGGCTCATGGGGGCAGGGATAGCGCCCAGGGCGGTGGCGCGCTCTTGGAAGCCTTTGGTGCCCAGGATTTTATTAATCTCGGTGTTGAGCTTGGCTACCAGCTCGGGCGGCGTGGCAGAGGGCGCGTAAAAACCAAACCAGCTGTCGGCATCAAAGCCGGTCAGGCCTGCCTCGGCCATGGTG
>JANMTF010000023.1:0-6642 GCA_031390175.1 Polaromonas sp. | reverse complement strand
TACTGGTTCCAGCCGTAGATAAACTGAATAACAAACAGCGCGGCAATGGACGTGGTGGACAGCGGCACCAGCACATCTATAAAAAACCGCATCGGCCCCGCACCGTCCATGCGGGCGGCTTCGGTCAGCTCTTCGGGCACGGTTAAGAAAAACTGGCGGAACAAAAAGGTGGCGGTGGCGGAGGCTATCAAGGGCACGGTGAGGCCTGCGTAGCTGTTAAGCAAACCCAAGTCGGCCACGACCTTGTAGGTGGGCAATATGCGCACCTCTACAGGCAACATCAAGGTGATGAAGATGGCCCAGAAGAAAAACATGCGGAACGGAAAACGGAAGTAGACGATGGCAAAGGCCGACAGCAGGGAGATGGCTATCTTGCCCAGTGCGATGACCAGCGCGCTGACCATGCTGACCAGCATCATTTGGCCTACGGGGGCCTTGGAGCCATTGCCGCCGCCGGTGCCGTTCCATGCTGCGGTGTAGTTCTCTACCATGTGCGTGCCTGGCAGCAGAGGCATGGGCGCTTTGATGATTTCTTGCACCGTGTGGGTGGACGCCACAAAGGTGAGGTACAGCGGGAAAGCCACCACCAGCACGCCGATGATTAAGACAGCATGCGACAGGGCGGTGAGCCAGGGGCGGCGTTCAACCATTCGGCGCTCCAGCGCCGGGCCGCCGCGCCGGGACGCCCCAAGCAAGGCCGGGCCCCCTCGGGGAGCAGCGACATATACGCAGTGACGAGCGTGGGGGCATATCAGTAATTCACCTTCTTCTCTACAAAGCGGAACTGCACCACCGTCAGCGCCACCACAATCACCATCAGCACCACCGACTGCGAGGCTGAGCCGCCCAGGTCCATGGCTTTGAAGCCGTCGTAGTACACCTTGTAGACGAGAATGGAGGTGTCTTTGCCGGGGCCGCCTTCGGTGGCGGCGTCAATGATGCCGAAGGTGTCGAAAAACGCGTAAACGATGTTGATCACCAGCAGGAAGAATGTGGTGGGAGACAGCAAGGGGAACACGATAGTCCAAAAACGCCGCCAAGGCCGCGCACCGTCGATGGCGGCGGCCTCTATCAGCGACCTGGGGATGCTTTGCAGGCCGGCCAAGAAAAACAAAAAGTTGTACGAGATCTGCTTCCACACGGCCGCCATGATCACCAGCGTCATGGCGTGGCCGCCGTTGAGCAGGTGGTTCCAGTCAATGCCCATCTGGCGCAGCCAAAAAGACACCACGCCCACGCTGGGCGCAAACATGAACAACCAGAGCACACCTGCTACTGCGGGTGCTACGGCGTAGGGCCAGATCAGCAAGGTTTTGTAGACCAACGCACCCTTGACGATGCGGTCTGCAAACACCGCCAGCATCAGCGAGATGCTGATACCTAGTACCGCCACCAGCGTGGAAAACACTGCCGTCGTGAAGAACGAGGCGAGGTAAGTAGGGTCGTTCCACAGGTTGCGAAAATTCTCCAGCCCCACAAACTCTACCGAGGTGCCAAAGGCGTTGGACTGCTGCACCGACTGCAGCAATGCCTGCGCGGCTGGCCAGAAGAAGAACACCGCAATTACCACCACCTGGGGGGCTATCAGCACCCAAGGTAGCCACGATGATCGAAAAACTACGCGTTTATCCATGTAAGCAGTTTAGTCCAGTTGGCAGCGTAGCGTAGCGTAGCGTAGCGTAGCGTGGTGTGGCGTGGTGTGGCGTGGTGTGGTGCGGTGCGGTGCGGTGCTGGCTGAGCAGCTTACTTGTTGGCTTTTTCAAAGCGCTCCAACAGGTCGTTGCCACGGGAGACGATGGAATCCAGCGCTTCTTTGGCCGTCTTCTTGCCGCCCCATACTTGTTCGAGTTCTTCGTCCTCGATGGTGCGGATCTGCACATAGTTGCCCAAGCGGATACCGCGCGACTTGTCGGTGGTCTTGCGAATCATCTGGTTCACGCCGACATCGGTGCCTGGATTCTTTTGGTAAAACCCGGAATCTTCCGTGGCCTTGAATGCAGCGGTAGTGATGGGCAAGTAGCCCGTGCGCTGGTGCAGCGCAGCTTGCACATCGGGCTTGGACAGATAGCTGAAGAACTGCGCAATGCCTTTGTATTCGTCAGCTTTTTTGCCCGACATCACCCACAGACTGGCACCGCCGATGACGGTGTTTTGTGGCGCACCGGGTACATCGGGGTAGTAGGGCAAGGGAGCCAGCGCCCAGTTGAACTTGGCGTTCTTGACCACGTTGCCGTAGAAGCCTGTGGAGGTCGGCATCATCGCGCACTCGCCAGAAATAAAGCTGGCCTCGGGCACGTTGGAGCGGCCTTTGTAGATGAACAAACCCTGCTGGGCCATATTAGCCAGGTTGTCGATGTGGCGCACATGCAAAGGCGAGTTCACCTTCATGCGGGCGTCCATGCCTTGCATGCCGTTGCCCTTGGTGGCAAATTCAGCGTTGTGCCAGGCCGAGAAGCTCACTAGTTGGGTCCAGCCTTGCCAGGCGGTGGTGAAGGGGCATTTGTGGCCGCTGGCTTTGAGCTTGGCAGCAGCCAAGGCTACCTCGGGCCAGGTAGACGGCGGCTTGGTGGTGTCGATACCGGCGGCCTTGAAGGCATCTTTGTTGATGTAGAACACGGTGGTGGAGCTGTTAAACGGGAAGCTCAGCATCTCGCCGCTGGGTGATGTGTAGTAGCCGGCCACGGCAGAGACGAAGGTTTTAGGGTCGAAATTTTCACCCGCGTCCTTCATCACTTTGCCCACGGGCACGGTGACGCCTTTGTTGGACATCATGGTGGCAGTGCCCACCTCAAACACTTGCAGTACGTGCGGTGCATTGCCTGCGCGGAAAGCGGCTACAGCAGCGGTGAATGACTCGGTGTAGGTACCCTTGAAAGTGGGCACAATTTTGTAGGCTTTTTGCGAAGCGTTGAAATTGTTGGCCAAGTCGTTGACAACCTCGTTGTTCACAGCGGTCATGGAGTGCCACCACTGGATCTCGGTTTGGGCGTAGGCGGCAGTAGACATGGCTGCGGCAACAGCGATGGCGGATAAACGTAATGTCATGAAAATAGCTCCGATGAATAACAAAAAACACAACTTAACATATAAATGCGACCGCTCTATTAAAACCAGCCATGGCATTGGCGAACAGCGGGGTTTCCATTACAAAACGGTGGATTTGGCGTGCTGACGTAGTCTTGCCGTAGTCTTCTGGCGGTGTGGGCCAGGGTTTGGAGCGTCTTGGTAATGGAATGTACTGTTTTGGAATATCTTAAGATTATTTGGCTTGTAGCCCCTTAAAATATAGCGGGAGCAGCTATTAATGTTGTAGTGAAACAATTTCTACAGTGGATAAATGTATGACGGCATCTTCACCTTTGGCTAAGCAAGCCGCGTCCGACTTGCTATGGCACACCTGGCAAAGCGGCGCGGCGTTGGACACGCTGCCTGCACATTGCAAACCCATTGACCGGGCCCAGGGATACGCCGTGCAAGCTTTGCTGGAGCCGCGCAGCGGCCAGCCGCTGGCAGGCTGGAAGATAGCGGCTACCAGCGTGGCGGGGCAACAGCACATCAACGTGAGTGGACCCATAGCCGGGCGCTTGCTGGCTGAGCGGGTGCATGCGCAGGGCACGGCTCTGTCTCTCACAGGCAATCGCATGCGCGTGGCCGAGCCGGAGTTTGTCTTTCGCATGGGGCGCAGCCTGGTGCCGCGCGCCGCTGCGTTTACGGTGGACGAGGTCATGGCCGCCGTGGCAGATTTGCATTTGGGCATCGAGCTGCCCGACTCGCGTTTTACCGACTTTGTGAGCGCTGGCGAGCCGCAGCTAATAGCCGACAACGCCTGCGCGCATGAATTTATCCTCGGCCCACAAGCCCCAGCCGTATGGCGCAGCCTGGACTTGTCGCAGCACACCGTGCGCGCCAGCGTGCAGGGCGTTGCGCGCAGCCTGACACGCGAAGGCCGTGGTGCCAATGTGCTGGGCGACCCGCGTACCGCGCTGACTTGGCTGGCCAACGAACTGCGCGGCTTGGGTATCACCTTGGTCGCAGGCCAGATCGTCACCACGGGCACTTGCGTGCAGCCGCTAGAGCTGCTAGCGGGTGACTCGGTGGAGACAGATTTTGGCGTGCTGGGGCGCATGCAGGCGCGGTTTGCAGCTTGAAATTTATATCCAATCAGGCTGTAGGCCAATAAAAATATTGCGGGAGCAGCTATTAAATATGAAGCGCCGCATGACATCCCGCAACGGCTGAGTTGACTGTAGCAATCGGCTGTAACATCGAAGCGCGGCACGCAACCCAAGGAGCGCACTTTGACCCAAGACCTGCTGGAAACCACAGAGGGCAGCATCACCACCCTCACCATGAACCGCCCCGAGGCGCGCAACGCCCTGACGCGGGAGATGCTGGCCGCGCTGTCCCTAGCGCTACAGCGCTTGGCGCTAGACCCCGCAATACGCTTGGTGGTGCTCACCGGAAGTGGCCCGGCTTTTTGCTCTGGCGGCGATGTCAAAGGCTTTGCCAAAAACGCCGCTGGCGCGCCCAGCACGATGAGCTTTGACCACAAGGTGACTGACCTGCGCGCCCGCATGGAGGTGAGCCGCTATCTGCACGAGATGCCCAAGCCCACGCTGGCCGTCATCCCCGGCCCGGCGGCGGGCGCGGGGCTGTCGCTAGCCTTGGCCTGTGATATGCGCATCGCTGCAGACGATGCCAAGCTGACCACTGCTTTCTCTAAAGTGGGCCTGTCAGGCGACTTTGGCGGCAGCTACTTTTTGAACCACATCGTAGGCGCTGCCCGGGCGCGCGAGATGTACTTTACCGGCCAGGTGCTGCTGGGCAGCGAGGCGCAGCGCATCGGTCTGGTCAACCGCTCGGTGCCCGCTGCCCAACTGCTTGATGCCGCTCGCGCCTGGGCCACCGAGCTGGCAGCACTGCCCACGGTTGCCATCGGCTACATGAAGCGCAACCTCAACGCGGGCCTGCACGGCTCGCTGGCCGACGTGCTGGATGCCGAGGCCGTCCACATGATCCGCACCTTCGAGACCGACGACCACAAAGGCGCTGCGGCTGCGTTTGTGGAAAAGCGTGCGCCCAAGTTTCAAGGGCAATGAAATACCAAGTCCTCTAAAGTTTGTAGAAAACCACCATGACCGATACCACCACCCCCACCATCATCAACAGCCCTGCCGACTACACCCCACCCAGCGTCTGGACCTGGGACAAAGCCAACGGCGGCCGCTTTGCCAACATCAACCGCCCCATCGCAGGTGCGACGCATGACAAAGACCTGCCCGTAGGCAAGCACCCCTTCCAGCTCTACTCCCTGGCCACACCCAACGGCGTGAAAGTGACCGTCATGCTGGAAGAGCTGCTGGCGCTGGGCCACACGGGCGCAGAGTACGACGCGTGGTTGATCAAAATCAGCGAAGGCGACCAGTTCAGCAGCGGCTTCGTCGCGGTCAACCCCAATTCCAAAATCCCCGCGCTGATGGACCGCAGCAACCCCAGCGCTCCGATTCGTGTGTTCGAGTCGGGCGCTGTTCGAGTCGGGCGCTATTCTTTTGTACTTGGCGCAAAAGTTTGGAGCCTTTTTACCGAAGGGCGCAGCACAGCAGGCCGAGTGCCTGTCGTGGCTGTTTTGGCAGATGGGCAGCGCGCCCTACTTGGGCGGTGGCTTTGGCCACTTCTACGCCTACGCCCCCAGCAAAATGCAATACCCCATCGACCGCTTCGCCATGGAAGTCAAACGCCAGATGGACGTGCTAGACCGCCGCCTGGCCGAGAGCCCCTACCTGGCAGGAGGCGAATACACGATCGCCGACATGGCCGTGTGGGCCTGGTACGGCGCGCTGGCCAAGGGGCTGCTCTACGGTGCAGCTGAATTTTTGCAAGTGCACACATACACCCACGTACTGCGCTGGACTAACGCCATCGCCGAACGCCCCGCCGTCCAACGCGGCCGCATGGTGAACCGCATCATGGGCGAGCCCAGCAGCCAACTGCACGAGCGCCATGCCGCCAGCGACTTTGACGCTCACGCCGCCAAATACGCACCCGCGAAAGCAGGATGAGCTTCTGCGACTGCGGTCTGCGTTTAATCTTTGGTCCTGTGTATGCCCAGGCGCTTGGTGTGGATGGTTGCGTTGGGTTTGTGTGAGTTCATGCATTTGACTGTGCTCGCTCCGGCACTTGGTCTGTGCTCGCTCCGGCACTTGGCGTGCACAGCTCCGCGGCTGTCCCCCGGCCTGCGGCCTCCTCCTTTATGCCGCTGCGCTGTGCACGCCAAGCGCCAGAGCTGCGTACGGGTTTGGTTGGAGCACAATGGTGGATCGCCAACTACTTCACGAGAGCTGGTCGGCGGTGTACTCAGCGCAGCGGCATAAAGGAGGAATAGGCGGCCATAAGCCGCCATGGGGGACAGCCGCGGAGCTGAGTACACCGTCGGCCAGCTCCTGTACAAGACATCGAGTGGACTCTTCGACCTAATCCCGCACAAAACCAAGGCAAGCAGGCCTCAGGGTAAACGACAGATCGCGCACCCCAATTTCCGGAGACATTTGTAGTTTCCATATCCCAAGGCGCACAAATGAAAACCCAAATCACAGAAATGTTCGGCATCCAGCACCCCATCATCCAGGGCGGCATGCACTACGT
>JANMTF010000440.1:0-2235 GCA_031390175.1 Polaromonas sp. | reverse complement strand
TGCGTCGGGCTTCTTAGGCCACGCCAGCGGCGTGACCATCACGCCCGACGTGCGCCACGCCTTGAGAAAAACCGACGTGCTCATCGACTTCACCCGCCCCGAAGGCACCATGGCGCACCTGGCGCTGTGCCGCGAGATGGGTGTGAAGATGGTGATTGGCACCACCGGCTTTAGCGAGGCGCAAAAAGCCGAGATTACGGCAGCGAGCAAAGACATTGCCATCATGCTGGCCCCCAATATGAGCGTGGGCGTCAACGTCACCCTCAAGCTGCTGGACATGGCGGCCAAGGCGCTGTCTAGCGGCTACGACATTGAAATTATCGAAACCCACCACCGCCATAAGGTAGACGCGCCCTCGGGCACGGCACTGAAAATGGGCGAGGTGGTCGCCAGCGCCCTGGGCCGTGACTTGAAAGGCCACGCCGTGTTTGCCCGCGAGGGCATTACCGGCGCGCGCGACCCGTCGGCCATCGGTTTTTCTGCCATCCGTGGTGGCGATATTGTGGGCGACCATACGGTGATGTTTGCGGGTATTGGCGAGCGCATTGAAATTACCCACAAATCCTCCAGCCGCGAAGGCTATGCGCAAGGGGCCCTGCGGGCAGCGCGCTATTTAGCGGACAAGCCCACGGGTTTGTTTGACATGTTTGACGTACTGAACTTGCGCTAGTCTGCAGTGCTTTAGTTTTTGCAACCATTAGACACCCCCTTCCACTCCCTACACCTCACGACACACCATGAGCGCTTTCCAATTTATCTCGCAGGGCGATGCCATCAGCAAGTTTGTGGCCTTTTTGCTGCTGGCCATGTCGATTGCCAGCTGGGTGGTCATTTTGTGGAAAGCCTGGGTTATCAACCGGGCTATGCCCGATGTGTCGCGCAGCATTGCCGCCTTTTGGCAAGCCCCGGATTTAGCGCAGGCCAAGGTCACTGTGGCCGCGCTGGACCGCGAGGCGCTGGTGCTGCCCCTGATCGAGGCCAGCCAAGAGAGCCCCGCAGGCACCTTGGCCACGGTAGGCGACAAAGCCCAGCAACTCACCCGCGTGCTACGCGACGCATTGCACTCTGTCCTGCTCAAACTGCAATTTGGCCAAGTGCTGCTGGCAACCGTGGGTTCTACCGCCCCCTTCGTCGGCCTGCTGGGCACGGTATGGGGCATCTACCACGCCCTCATCAGCATCAGCGGTGCCGGGCAAATCTCCATCGACAAAATCTCCGGCCCCGTAGGCGAGGCCCTCATCATGACCGCCGCCGGCCTTGCCGTAGCCATCCCCGCCGTGCTGGCCTACAACCTGTTTGGCCGCTACGTAGGCCGCATAGAAGCCGACCTGGAAGGCTTTGCCCGCGACCTGCGCGAACTCTTGGCGCACCATGAGGTGAAGCAATGAGCACCGCCGGGCCGTCCCAAGGTGCGATATCTCCCCTCGGGGGGCAGCGCAGCACACGCAGTGGCAAGCGTAGGGGGCATGTAGCATGAGTTTCGGACGGCTGGAGCGCTCCAAAGGCTCCGAACCCATGAGCGAGATCAACGTCACGCCGCTGGTGGACGTGATGCTGGTGCTGGTGGTGATCTTCATCATCACCGCCCCGCTCTTGGCCAGCTCCATCAAGCTGGACTTGCCCAAAACCGATGCCGCCAAAGCCAACGACGCACCCAAGTTCGTCACCGTAGTGGTGGATAAATCTGCCAAAGTTTTCCTCAACGACAAACCCATCGACCTACCCGCTTTAAGCGAGTCCCTCAAAGCCTCCGCCAAAGCCAACCCCGAGACCGAAGTGCAACTGCGCGCCGACGAAGCCGTGCCCTACGGCAAAGTGGTCGAGGTGATGGGCGTGGCGCAAAAGGCTGGGCTCAACCGCATTGGTTTTGTAGCGGACCCGCCGCAAAAGCCTTGATTTTGATTGCTACGCGCTGGAGATCACCAGGAGTCTGATGGAGGCCTTTTTCTGGAATATCCAGACAGAGTTGCGCTGACAACACAGCGGGCGATAATGAAGCTTATGGAACGATTCTTCAACAACGCAGGCCCCCAGCAGCCCGCCAATAATTACACGCTCGATCCCCTGCGCCGTATCAAGCTGGACGAGTTGCACGGCTTGATAGACCAGCAGCGCTACTTTGTGCTGCACGCGCCGCGCCAGACTGGCAAGACCACCGCCCTGTACGCCATGATGCACCACTACAACGCGGGCACGCAGTACCGGGCGCTGTATGTCAATATCGAGTCTGCGCAG
>JANMTF010000436.1:0-10918 GCA_031390175.1 Polaromonas sp. | reverse complement strand
CCGCCGTGCTGGCAGCAGACCGCCCGCCTGTCGGTGGCGCTGAATTCATGGCCGCCCATGTGGCCAAACTCAAAGCGCAAAACCCCTTGAACGTGGTGGTGGGCGCTGGCGACCTGATCGGTGCAACGCCACTCATTTCTGCATCGTTTTTTGACGAACCCGCGATTGAAACCCTCAACCGCATTGGCCTGGAGTTCAGCGCCGTGGGCAACCACGAATTTGACCAAGGCTCCACCGAGCTGCAGCGCCTGCAAAACGGGGGCTGCAAAACCGTTGCAGGCGTGCAAAGCGCCAACAGCTGCAAAGGGGCCGCAGTGGGCACGCCCGTGCCGTTTGAAGGTGCCAAGTTCAAATGGCTGTCCGCCAACGTCATCACCACCGCTACCGGCAAACCACTATTACCCGCCTACGGCATCAAAACCTTTAACAACGTGAAAGTAGCCTTCATTGGCATGACTCTGAAAGCCACACCGTCCATCGTCACGCCTACAGGGGTAGCAGGTTTGGAGTTCAAGGACGAAGTTCAAACCGTCAACGCCCTGATCCCCGAGCTGCGCGCCCAGGGCATTGAGTCGATTGTGGTGCTGGTGCACGAGGGTGGCTTTCAATCCGACACCTTGGGTGACATCAACGGCTGCGTGGGCAACCTGGCTGGTTCGCCGATAGCCAACATCGTCAAACAGTTCGACGATGCTGTGGACGCAGTGGTCAGCGGCCATACCCACGCCGCGTACAACTGCAAGCTGCCGAGCAGCAAAGGCCGCAATATCTCGGTCACCAGCTCGAGTGCCTTTGGCCGCGTGCTGACCGACGTTGATCTCACCATCGACCCCGCCACCAAAGACATCACTACCGTTACAGCAACCAACCGCTTGGTGACGCGCAACGATGCAACGGTGCCCGCCCACGCTACCGTGAGCAATATTGTCAAAGCCTACAGCGGCCTGGTGTCTCCTGTAGCCAACGTGGTGGTAGGTGCAATTTCTGCGGCTTTGCCCACCACACGCGACACGGCTTGCAATATGCCCGCTGGTGCCTTGATTGCCGATGCGCAACTGAACGCTACCAGGGCCAATGGATTTGGCCAGGCAGTGATCGCTCTGATGAACGGCGGCGGTGTGCGCGCGGCCTTCACCTTTGCGACCAGCGCCGCTGGCGAAGGAGACGGCAACGTGACCTATGGCGAAGTGTTCACCACGCAGCCGTTTGGCAACAGTCTGGTCACCATGTCGCTCACCGCGCAAGATCTTAAAAACGTGTTGGAAGAGCAGTTTGTGGGCTGCCGTGGCCAGTCTGCTACTGCCACGCGTTTCATGATTCCCTCGGCAGGCTTCAAATACGAATGGGATGGCGCCAAGGCCTGTGATGCACGCATCAGCAAAGTCACCCTCGCAGCCGGTGGCGTGACAGAGACCATCGTCAACGCAGCGGGCGTCGTAGCCAACCCCACCAAAACCTTCCGCATCACCGTGAACAACTTTATGGCCACTGGCGGAGACGGCTATTCCACCTTCTTGAAAGGTGCTGACCTGTTGGGTGGCGCGCAGGACGTGGATGCTTTGTCGGCCTTCCTGGGTAAATTCAAGACTCCTGCGGCACCATTCAACCTCAGCACAGTGGCGGAAGATGCAGGCACTGCACGCATCAGCCGTGTGGGCGGGACAAGCTGCCCCGGTGGCACGAGCCCAAATCCGTGACGCATTGCCAACAAGCACACCGCCTGCTTTGCCTGGCGGTGTGCAGCTTATATATGGGTGTGAGCTTTGCCCAAGGGCCAGATGCCGCCAGCCAGCAAAAGCTACAGCTGCTGATGGAGCAATCGCGCCAACGGGCGGCATCTGTAGCCGCAGGCAACACGTCAACCCAAGCCTTACCCTCGCCTGCCCGCATGCAAGAACGCAGGCAGCTACTAGCCAGTGCAGAGGCAGCCTTAGCCCGCAGCGAGGTAGCCATAGCGCAACAAGCCTTTGAGCGTGCCGCACTGATTACCCATGCAGCGGATACCGAGATGGGCCTGGTGCGCACCCATATGCAAGCCGGACAGTACAGACGCGCATTGGCTTTTGGCGCCCATACAGCCGGTACCCACCTAGACGTGGTGGGTGGCGCCGCTTTGTATGCCTGGCTACTCCAGGTCGGTGGCCAAGAAGCGCCCGCCAAGCGCATGCTCGCTGATGCGCTAACGCGCTCACCCAGCCATCCCTTGCTTATCGCGGCACAACAGCAGTTGCAGGCTGGTAGAGCGTTGGCGCACGGCCCGCTATTGCAAAGCCCGGTGCGCATGGCTCCCTACGGGCCGCACAAAGGGTTAGCCCCCAACGCCCGCGTGGCAGGATCGGGCGTGCTCTTTGACAACGGCAAGCGCGTGCTGGTACCGCTCAGTACCTTGGGTGCATCCCATCGCCTGTGGGTACGCAATGGGCTGGGTCAGCTAAGCCTTGCGCGGCTGGACAAGAAGCTTGCACTGCTCCAAGTGGCTACGTTAAAGCTTGATAGCGCGCTCACTATGGATACGCCGCTGTCCCTGGCCGACAAAGACGCATTTGCGGGCAGTGTAGGTTTTGCGGTGGAATACAGCCCGTCACCTAATGCCACACCGCAATGGCCCGTTTTAAGCACAGGCTTTCTAGGTGAACCTTCGGACGACGGCAAAACCCGTGCCCTGGGCATCGCACTCGGTGCACGGCCCCGTGGGGGCCCGGTATTTGACCAGACGGGCAGATTCGTGGGCATGGCACTTGCCTCTGCACCAGGCAAAAATCAATGGGTGACGGCATCTCAGTTGTACGCCGCAGTAGGGGAGCCCATGGGCAAGCTAAGCGCTGCGCCTGCACGCGATCGCATGCCTATCGACTATCTCTATGAACTGGCGCTACAAAACACAGTGCAAATCATTCGTGCACCTTCAAACTAGAATCAATTAGCCCACTAGCCCAATAGAATATTGCGGGAGCAGCTATTAAATTAGAAGCATTCAGGTTTTACATGACAGATCCGAGCGCTCCAGCTTGCGCAGCAGCGAAGGCCAGACAAATGCGCCGCCCAGACCGCTAAATTGCACCATCGGTTGGATCTAGTAAGTACCATCGCAACCATAACCCGAAGCCAATACAACCCTATTTTTCTATCCACCATGTGTTCCATAAGTCTGTAAATCATCGGCTGTAATAGTCTTTGATGCAACCAACTGATAATGCTTTTCATCCACCACTTTTATCACGCCATCAGCCACGGTTAGCTCGAACATGGCGATGCGTTCGCCAGACATGAACTGGACTGAAACTGGGCGACACACCAGACTCTTAAACGCCTGCTTGCAAAAAGCCAGATCTTGCTGGGTTTGAACGATGCCGTGCTTGTCTGAGCCGCCTTTAGCCTGCACTGGAACTACAAACTGACGGCCATGACGATCAATCCCCACATACACCTCGTCGATTTCAATTTGCCCCACATCTTTCACAGTCGTGCGTAAATGGTTCTGCAAGGAATACGCGGTGATGCCCAGAAAGACATCTATTAGTCGGTTGTAGCGAACCCTTGCCAGCAGTGCCTGCTCATCACCCAACGCGTACGCTGCAATAATTTCGGGGGTTGCATCTGGCACCTTGATGGTCAACAGTTCCTCTCTGGGCTCGATGCGGTTGAGTTTAACCAAACGGAACCGGTATTTTGCCCTGCCCGCTCCTTCGATGATCCATTCCAAACTATTTTTGGCTGTCGCAAGAATACTGGCGGGAAGTTCGTTGCGGTAGCGAAACGAGTAGATCAAATCGCCCACGTTTTTTGGTAATTGAATCCCCAGTCCAGTCGCAATACCCTCCAACTCCTCACGCGTAAACTCAAATGACTCGCCATTTTTTCGATAGTGGTTTGCAAACACTTGCGCAATGATGGCTGAGTACCGGTTAGGCACCTTGGTCTCGACAGGTTTGGGATTCTTGCGCACGTTAGGCATAAGCTTCGTCAATGTTTTTGGTTTTGTTATCTATAAACTGTCTTCTGGTTCGTTGTGCAATCACGTTTTTAGCCACCCCAAAGCGCCGCGTAGCGTGAGACATCTGCAGGGACAGCCATGCCACGTCGCCCATATGCAAAATCAATTTCGGCTTTTCTGGCACAACACCCAAAGCAGCCATGATCTGCGATGCCACTGCGCGACCCAGCAATGGCGGAACGCTATTGCCGATTTGGCGAAAACCATGCCACTTGGTGGTATGGAATCTGAACCAGTCTGGGTAGGAGTGCAGGCGCGCCGCTTCGCGCACCGTAATCACACGGGGCAAAAAGGGATGGATTGGCCGTGGCGACGTGAATGCACCACGCGCACTGTCAGTACCGGCACGTAATGTGTTGCACAAACCGTCTGGGTGCAGTTTTTTAAATCGACTGATTGGTTCGGTGTCGCCGTTTTCCGTAGCGAGGAAACGGTGTTGCGACAAAGCAGTGTGCTCGGTGCGCAAGCTCGACGTTAAAACATCTGTATCAAAAATTCTGCTGTAGCCAAAGTTTGCGGCGTCACGCGCTTGTCCGCGCATGCGCTTGGCGTAGGTGGATTCGCTCACCCACTTTGCTTTTACCGAGTCCACCTCTGCCAGCTCTGCAAATTGATCAGCGTCAGGCAAATCGCCTATGGCATCCCACACCCTAGTTTTCTGCGTCAATGGCTCAGGGTAAGACGGCAAGGTTTGGTCTTCGCGGGCGGCAATTAAAAACAAACGCCTGCGATCTTGCGGCACGCCAAAATCCGCTGCATTGAGCACACTGTAGGGCAACAGCACCTTATATCCAGCCTCACCCAAGGCGGCAATTAACTCTTCCAGAAATTGAACGTGTTTACCCAGAGTGAGTCCTTTAACGTTTTCGAATACGCAAAACTTAGGCCGCAACTCACTGACTAAACGCACATAGTGAAAAACCAGTTGATTGCGTTGATCATCCATGGCGCGTTTGCCCATCATCGAGAAACCTTGGCACGGCGCACCGCCAAAAACAGCATCAATATCTTTCGCACCAATACCTGCCAGGCGACGAATTTCGGCACCCGTCATATCCACTACCGATGCGCATAGGGCTTTGGAATTGGGAAAATTGAATTCATGCGTGGCGCAATGGATCGGATCAATTTCGACCGCTGCTGCAATGTCAAACCCGGCCTGCTCAAAACCCAATGACAAACCACCGGCACCCGCGAACAGATCTATGCCTATTGGACGTTTGCAATTCTTGCTGGTGAAGTTCATGGTGAATTGAGTATGTGATTATTTACAGTATAGCTGACATTGTCCGCCCAACCATTGGGAGGTCAGGTTTTGTAGATCGCGTTCGACCGCTCCAGCTTGCGCAGCAGCGAAGGCCAGACAAACGCGCCGCCAATGCCGCCCGTTTGCACCTTCATAGCCTGCGCTACGCCCTGCACAATGCTGGGCTCTACCTGGGTGAGTGGGCCACCGGCTTGCGCGCTGATCTGGATTTGGCAGGTGGACTCAAACACATACATATGCAAGAAGGCATCTGCTATGGTCTTGCCCACCGTGAGCAGGCCGTGGTTGCGCAGCATGAGGTAGTTGGCGTGGCCCAGGTCGGCTTGCAGGCTGGGTTTTTCTTCGGGGCGGAAGGCCACGCCCTGGTAGCCGTGGTAGGCCAGCGAGCCGAGCACAAAGGTGCTTTGCTGGCTGATGGGCAGCACGCCCGCCGCCTGAGCGCTCACGGCCACGCCCGCGCGCGTATGGGTGTGCAGCACACAGCCCGCGTCCTCCCGCGCCTCGTGTACCGCGCTGTGGATGACAAAGCCTGCGGGGTTGACCGGGTACGGCGAGTCGATCACCTTGTTGCAGTCTTTGTCCACCTTCACCAGGCTGGAGGCGGTGATCTCGTCAAACATCAGGCCGTAGGGGTTGATCAAAAAATGGTGCTCCGGCCCGGGCAGCTTGGCGCTGATGTGGGTGAACACCAGGTCACTCCAGCCGTACATCGCCACCAGCCGATAGCACGCAGCCAGGTCGCAGCGGATGGCCCACTCTTCGGGGCTGACTTGGGATTGGATGGCGGACATGGTCATGGGAGGTCTCCTGGGGTGTTCGGGATGATTGGGGTCTATCTTAGTACGCCTGAGCGGTATTGACTGTCACCTACTGATCTTTGCAATACATGCGCTTGCATGCGGTGTCTTGCCCCCTCTCCCGCCTGCGGGAGAGGGCTGGGGTGAGGGCAAAAGTTCACGCAATGACTCCGCATATTGCTATCGTTTCTCTAGCTGCTTACGCTATATTTTGTTCGCCTGCAGCCCAATTAGTCATAAATTCTTGGGACGCAACGCCTACCCATCCAAGCCCTGCAAACTCGCAATCAACGGGCATTTCATCTTGCCACGCGCAGCACTACAGCGTTGCACCAGGTCGGCCAGCGTGGCTTCCATGCGCTGCAAGTCGGCCAGCTTGGCGCGCACATCTTGCAGCTTGTGCTGCGCTTGCTGGCGCGCGGCAGCGCAGTGCGCGCCATCGTCCAGGGTGAGCAATTGGGCAATTTCATCCAGGCTAAAGCCCAGCCGCTGGGCAGATTTGATAAAGCGCACACGGCGCAGGTCGGCATCGCCGTAGCGGCGCACGCTGCCCTGCGCACGCTGTGGCTCGTGCATTAGGGCTTTACGCTGGTAGAAGCGGATGGTTTCTACATTCACCGCAGCCGCTGTAGCCAGGGTGCCTATGGTCAGATTGTCGCTAGGGGTTTGCATGGGGCTTGACTCCGTACTTGAGTACGGGCTTAAGCTTACGCCATGAACACACTCACTTCAAACCCATCACACGAAAAAACAGGCCTGCGTGCCCTGCTGGCGGGCGGACTTGCCGCTTTGCTGGCCGCTAGCTGTTGCCTGGGACCGCTGGTGTTGATCACGCTGGGGTTTTCAGGCGCGTGGATCAGCAAGCTGACGGTAATGCAGCCCTACCAGCCGATTTTTATAGGCGCTGCGCTGGTGGCCCTCTTCTTTGCGGGCAAGCGTATTTGGCGGCCTGCAGCGCAGTGTGCGCCGGGCGAAGTGTGCGCCCTGCCCCAAGTAAAGCGCGCCTACCAAGTGCTGTTTGTGACGGTGTGCGCACTGCTGCTGGTGGCGCTAGCGTTTCCGTTGATTGCAGCTTGTTTTTAGTGAAAGAAACACCATGACCACCATCACCCTGGAGTCCACCCTCACCTGCCCCGAGTGCGGATTTGCCAAAAGCGAGACCATGCCCACCGATGCCTGCCAGTGGTTCTACGACTGCACCCACTGTCACGCCGTGCTGCGCCCGCTGCCGGGCGACTGCTGCGTTTACTGCTCGTATGGCACCAACCCCTGCCCGCCGATTCAGGAGAACGGCAAGGAGAGCGGGTGCTGCGCGTAACTGGTTTGGCCTGCCCTCGCTAGGCAATGCTTTTTCGCTCCTGAAATGGTGAATATGGGAACTAAGTAAATGAATCTATGTGATGTGCAGTGGATTATTTCGGCCGCGCAAAGCACGTCGCACAGTGGCTCTTGCTCCCTCTCCCGCTAGCGGGAGAGGGCTGGGGTGAGGGCCAAGTTTCGCGCATAGGTTTCGCGCCTTGCGGTGCAGCGTGTACTAGGGTATGAAGCCACGCCATGCTCTATTTTCACTAGCTGCTTACGCTCTATTTTATTGGCCTACAGGACAATTAGGCATGATTTCCCCAATAGAAGACAGGCTCCAAAACTTATCCCTCACACAGACGTGCCACTACTCAGCAGGCCATAGTTGGCGCAATATGTTTGCAGTGCGTGGGTTCGCAGGTAAGAATGTCTCCAGCGCTATCTCTTGCAAGGTAATCTCTACTGGCGAACCAAATACCGTCACCGTACTTATAAAGTCCAAAGTTCCATGCTCTGTTTCAAAACGAAATGGCATCAACACGCCCAGAGCCTCACCGTCAAGCTGCACGGCGTCTGGCATGTGACTGACATCGTAGCTGCGCAATTCATTGAGCAGCGCTTGCAAACCATCATCTCCCGTCACCAGTATTTGTTGGCGCAGGCGTTCAAATAGATAGCGCTTCCATTGGTCTAAATTAACAATGCGAGACGCCAAGCCTTTGGGGTGCAGGCTAAGGCGCAGCACATTCACCGGCGGCTGCAACAGCTCCGGTGCCACACCATTTAAAAACAAGGGCACTAGGCGGTTACTCGCCACCAGGTTCCAGTGCCTGTCCATTGCCAATGCGGGATAGGGCTCATGCGCACGCAGTATCAAGTCTATCGCAGCGCGCGCCGAGGTCATGTCAGGATGGTCAAGGCCACGCTCGCGGTACATAGGTGCATATCCAGCGGTAGTGAGTAGCACATTGCGTTCTCGCAGTGGCACGTCTAATCTTTGAGACAAGCGCAGCACCATATCGCGGCTAGGTACTGAGCGATTCGTCTCTAAAAAACTAAGGTGCCGTGTAGAAATCTCCGCATGATGGGCCAAATCAAGTTGGCTCAGATGCCGCCTTTGTCGCCATTGACGCAAATGCGAACCAAAGCTGGGAGTGGGGGCCAATGCCGTACTGGCCGTAGAAATTGTAGATGTTCGCATACTGGCTATGGTACGCGGTCATCCCAGCTTGCTGCGCATTTCTCATTACCTCAGAGGTCATGGACGTGGCGTTTTTATGTCAATACTATCAAGGCCTCACTATAAAGGTATGCACATGCTCAATGAATCAACACTTCAGTCTCCCAAATTTTTACGCAACATACTTTGGCTAGATCTTATTACGGGCTTAGTTACAGGATTGCTGCAAGTAGCGATGCCGAGCTTCTTTGCCCAGCAATACGGCTTACCGATCACACTCATTCTGGCTAGCGGTATGGGACTATTTGCCTACGCGCTTCTCTTGACATTTTTACTCACGCGCCGCGTGATGCCAGCCCCTTATTTGCGCCTATTGGTAGTAGGCAACTGTTTGTGGCCTGTAGCTTGCCTTTGGGTTGCATTGGGAGCCGGGTTGTCAGTTACCCCATTGGGGCAAATCAATTTGCTGGGTCAGGCAGGTTTTGTAGCAGGTTTAGCTACGCTACAAGGCATGTGTCTACGACGTTTGTCACATAAATCGCTATGATTTTTATAGCTGCTTGCGCTATATTTTATTGACCCACAGGCCAATTATGCATATATTTCTGGTCGCAACGCTCATCCATCCAAACCCTGCTATTTTTCAATCAACGGACACCACATTTAGTCGCACTGTGGCGGTAATTGATAGATAAATGATGGCCGCTGTCAACCCAAATTTGAAATGTCCCCTTTTCTGCAAAATTGAAATGTCCCCCTAAAGCGTGATTTAAAAGTCCGGGGGTGGGGCCACCGGGCGTAGCCCGCAGGGGCGGGGCAGGCCACTGCCTCGGGCAAGCGTAGCGCGTCAGGCCGTAGGCACAACCTCGGGGAGCGGTGGGTAACTGAGGCATCGGCGCGTAGCGACGACTGTCCACACCCTTGTGGTGTGGACAGCTCAGTTATCCACGGCGGGCGGGTGCTGCAGCCATGCCTAGAACAGCAATATGCGCTTTCTTCATTGGCTGCGCACGCCAGTGCGAGCCTTGTGCAGCAACTGCGCGTTATCCGCAGCTATTTGCACCTGCAATTTACTCAGCTTTCTGGCCTGCTTAGCTAGTAGCGCATCCACCCGCCCATTGAGCAGCTTGTCATCGGCCACACGGCTGGCGCTCAAGTGCTCATGGCGTTCAAAGGTCTTAAAGGGCAGTGCCTCAGTACCCCAGAGCATCTCCAGTGCGCCGTCCAGGTGCTCAATGATCTGCACGCGTTGCGAGCGCAGCGCATAGCGCGGCTGCTCGGGATGGGTAATGACCACTAGTAGCTTGCCCATAAACTGGCAGGTCAACGTCTTGGACAGTTTGCGTTCATAGTGGTGGGCGCAGATGCGAGACAACGCCAGTGGTGCGTCCGCGCAAACCCGGTGCGCATCGGCGCTGTCTGCGGCCACGCGCTTAAAGCGTGCGTTGTGCTGGGCCACATACTGGGGTAGCCAGGCATTGGCCGCCTCGATGCAGCAGATGCCCGCTAAGCGCAACGCCTTGACCAGGCGATCTTGCAGTGTCTGAAACGCCCGCTCGACCCGTCCTTTGGCCTGAGGCGAATAAGCCAGGATGGACTCAATGCCCAGTTGGCCTACGGCCCGCTCAAACTGGGTCGGCGCGGGGTCTTCGGGGTCGTGCTTGGTGAAGATGCTGTGGCGGTCGCTGTACAGCGCCACAGGGCGACCATGCCCGGCGACATAGCTGCGCAAGCTGTGCAGGTAGGCGCTGGTGGACTCCACCGGGTAGAAGCAGGCCTGCATCAGCTGCCCGGTCGCATCGTCGACGAAGGCGATCAGGCAGCATTTGGCTGCACGATCTTCCAGCCAGGCGTGCGGGCTGCCGTCAATTTGCACCAACTCGCCCAAGCGGCTGCGCCGCGTGCGTGGGCTGTGGATGCGCCGCACCTTGGAGCGTTTGGCCTTCCATAGATCGGCCTGCATCATCCAGCCGCGCAGCGTCTCTGCGCTGCCCGCGTAGCCGTGCTCGCGCGCGAGGTACTCGCAGGCCAGAGTGGGGCCAAAGTCGCTGTAGTGCCGGGCTACCAAATCCACGAAGTGCTCGCGCACGGACGGCGCTATGCGCCGGTTGCTGGGCACGCCCCAACGCTTGGACACCGCACCCTGCACGCCTTGCTGGCGTATGGCGCGCACCACTCGTTTGACCTGGCGCACCGACAGGTTCAGCCATAGCGCGGCATCTGCCTGCGTCATGGCGCGCTCAATGACTTGCTGGATCACCGCATAACGATCTGCTTCTTTCACACTCATCTGTACCACCTCGACCATGATTGCCCCACAACGTAAAAGGGGACATTTGAATCTGGTCAGAAGGGGACATTACAACTTTGCGCTGTCA
>JANMTF010000270.1:0-6110 GCA_031390175.1 Polaromonas sp. | reverse complement strand
TGGAGCGCGCCTCCCGTAGCGGCCGCGTGGCCTACCAGTTTGCCCGCGACTATGCTGGGCGGCATGTGCAGTGACGGCGCTGCAAGCTGATGGTCACCTGCCGCGTGAAGGCGGCGACGACCGCAAAACCGTAGAAGTGGCCGTGGGCGTGCTCATCCGTCCCGATGGAGCCTTCTTGCTCACTACCCGCCCGCCAGGCAAGGTGTATGCAGGCTATTGGGAGTTTCCAGGTGGCAAGCTGGAGGCTGGTGAAACCGTAGAGCAAGCCCTGCGCCGGGAGTTGACCGAAGAAATCGGCATCACCATTGGCAGCGTGCAGCGCTGGAAGCAAGAGCTGGTGGACTACCCCCACGCGCTGGTGCGGCTGCATTTTTGCAAAGTGTTTGACTGGGCCGGTGAGCTGCATATGCACGAAGGGCAAACCTTTGCCTGGCAGCAACTGCCAGTGACGGTGGCACCGGTGTTACCTGGCACCGTACCAGTGCTTGAGTGGTTTGCGCAAGAGCGCTAGGTTTGACGGCTGCTTGGTTCTGCGGCTCTGCAGTTTTGTGGGTTTGTGGGTTTGTAAGCCCAGGTGCGTGGTTTGTACGGCTACGCGGCTGTCCTCCGTGTCGGCCTATGGCCGACTACTCCCCCTTTATGCCGCTACGCCGTACAAACCACGCGCCTGGGCAACGAACACGGTGGGTCTGCGCACACTGAAGACCCGTATGCTGGAAAGATAGTGTCTGCACTGGCGGTGACCCCGTCACCACACTGGCAAAAGCAGGTCTCTAGCGGTGGAACGCCACCACGCTGGCAAGACCGGGTCGGTAACCGTAGAACGCCACAACCTTCCCAGATCAGGTCGGCGGTGCTACTTCAGCGTAGCGGCATAAAGGAGGAGCAGCCAGCCATAGGCCGCTGCGGGGGACAGCCGCGGAGCTGAAGTAGCACCGTCGGCCTGATCTTGTACAAAAAGCAGCGGCAGATCCCGTACAAAAGCAGACTCTCACACACCCGGTGCAATGGCGGCCAACGTCACTATACACGGATCGCCGTTCATCATGATGTGGCGGAATCATCCGTTGTGCTACTAATTAAAAAGCTTCTACCGCATTAATTCATTGGGCTACAGCCCTATTTGGCTTAAACCTTCCAGCGTAGTAGGGTAGCGCAACTGAATACGCAGCTCCCGCAACATCCGCGTATTGACCAAGCGGCGGGACTCGCTCATGAAGGACAGCAGCATCAACGGCAACTGGTCTTGCGCAGTGCTACGGGGCAGGCGGGCGGGACGCGGCAGACCGTAGAGATCTGCGGCTTGGTCGAAATAGTCGCCCATCTTCATCTGGCTGTGGTCGCTCACGTTGTAGATGCGCTGCGGCTTGCCGCGCCACAGGGCCGCTACGGTAGCGCGGGCCAGATCGTCGGCGTGGATGTGGTTGGTGTACACGTCGTCCTCAGCGCGCAGCACGGGCGTGCCTTTGAGCAGGCGCGCGCGCGGGGTGCCGCCCTCGCGGTCAGGGGCGTAGATGCCGGGGATGCGCAAGATGCTGGCGCGCACGCCACTGGCGCGGCCGTAGTGGCGCACCAGCCGCTCGGCGTCCACGCGGCGCTGGGCGCGCGGGGTGTGGGGCTGCACGGGGCGCGCTTCGCTGACCCACGCGCCGCCGCAGTTGCCATACACACCGCTGGTAGAGCCATAGACGATGCACGCCGGGGCCGTGCGTTGGCGCAGGGCCTGCAGCAAGTGCTGGGTGCGTGGGTCGCGCCACCACTGGGCGCTTTGGCCTTCACGGCGCGCTGCCAGGCCCTCGCTAGGGGGCGGAGCCATGTGCACCACGCAGGTGGCGATGCCCGAGAGGCGCGCCAGCGTGGCGGGGTGGTCTAAATTGCCGATGAGGGGCGTGATGCCCCAAGCACGCAACTCGGCCACACGACTGGGCGAAGAAGTGAGCGCTATCACTTTGGCGCGTGGGCTCAAGGTGCCTGTCGGCGAGCTGTTCACATCCCGCGCCACGCGCAGGCCTACGTCGCCGCAACCGACGATCAAAATACGCGCTTGGCGAAACCGACGGGGCCGTGCGCCTAAAGGAGATTGGTTTGAAGGCAAAATAGGGGCTTAGGCAAAAACCTGCGGGAAACAGAAAACCTGCTGCAATAAGCCTCTAAGCATAACAAGACCTGCGCCGTAACACTTGGCCGGGCAAGTTTCAGGAACCTCCTATGTCGTTTACCGTTACCGTGCAGCCCAGTGGCCGCAGCTTCACCGTCAACCCGGACCAGGCCATTTTGGCCGCAGGCATCGCCCAAGGCGTGGGCATGCCCTATGGCTGCAAAGACGGAGCCTGCGGCTCCTGCAAATGCAAAAAACTCGAGGGCATCGTGGTACACGGCCCGCACCAAAGCAAAGCGCTGAGCGCTGAAGAAGAAGCCAATGGCTATGTGCTCACCTGCTGCGGCGTGCCGCACAGCGACGTGGTGCTGGAGAGCCGCCAGGTCACCGAAGTGGGGGCCATGCCGATCAAAAAGATGCCCTCACGCGTCACCCTGCTAGAGAAAAAATCGCCCGACGTGATGCTGCTCAAGCTGCAATTGCCCGCCAACGACGTGATGCAGTTCCACGCTGGCCAGTACGTAGAGTTTTTGCTGCGCGACGGCGCGCGGCGCAGCTACAGCATGGCCAATGCGCCGCACACTCTGGTGGCGGGCTCACCCACCATTGAGCTGCATATCCGCCACATGCCCGGTGGCAAGTTCACTGACCATGTGTTCAGCGCGATGAAGGAAAAAGAAATTTTGCGCATTGAAGGGCCGTTTGGCAGCTTCTATCTGCGCGACTCGGACAAGCCGATGGTGCTGTTGGCATCCGGTACCGGCTTTGCGCCGATCAAGGCCTTGATCGAGCACATGCAGTTTAAAAATATCAAGCGCCCCGCCGTGCTGTACTGGGGTGGCCGCCGCCCCGAGGACCTGTATATGCACGACTGGGTGATGGCCAAGGTGGCCGAGATGCCGAACCTCACCTATGTCCCCGTCATCTCCAACGCCACGGCTGAAGACGCTTGGACAGGCCGCACCGGCTTTGTGCACCTGGCCGTGATGCAAGACCACCCGGACCTGAGCGGCTACCAGGTCTATGCCTGCGGCGCACCCATTGTGGTGGACTCGGCCAAGGCGGACTACATCGGCAAGTGTGGCTTGCTGGAAGACGAGTTTTTTGCAGATTCGTTCACCACCGAAGCCGATAAGGCCAAAGCTTAAACCTCACCCTCACCCATACACCCCTGGGGCCCAGCATGCACACTTCATCTTCTGCACGTCGAATTGCTCTAAAAACTATAGCTGCTGTCGCAATATTCTGCTGGGTTACGGGCAGTTTCGCACAACAAAAAACGATACGTTTGGTAGTGCCCTACGCAGCCGGTGGCCCGATTGACGTGACGGCCCGCTTGCTGGCCGAGCAGGTAAAGGGCAGCCTGGGCCCAGTCATCATTGACAACAAGCCAGGCGCAGGTGGCAATATAGGTGCCGATGCAGTAGCCAAAGCCGCGCCCGATGGTTTGACCATTGGCATCGCCGCGCTGGCCACCCACGCCATTAACCCGTGGCTGTACAGCAAGATGCCCTACAACGCCGCAACAGACTTTGCGCCCATTACGCAAATGGTGCGCGTACCCAATGTGCTGGTAATGAACTACGACACCGCCAACCGCTTGAATATCAACACCCTGACCGACCTGGTGCGCTATGCCAAAGCGAACCCCGGCAAGCTCAACTACGGCAGCGGCGGCAACGGCAGTGGTGGCCATTTGGCGGGTGAGATGTTCAAGCAGCAAGCAGGCGTATTTGCTGTGCACATCCCCTACAACGGCGGCAACCCTGCCCAGTTGGCCTTGCTCTCAGGCCAGGTGGACTTTAACTTTGACAATCTGGCCACCGCCGCGCCCAACATCCGCGCAGGCAAGCTCAAAGCCCTGGCGGTGACCAGCGCCCAGCGGCACACAGCCCTGCCCGATGTGCCCACTGTGGGCGACACCTTCAAAGACTTTGAAGTGGACACCTGGTGGGGATTGGTAGCGCCCAAGGGCACACCGCCAGAGCTGGTGGAGAAGTACAACAAAGCATTTGCTGAGGCACTAGGCCAAGAGGCCACCAAAACCCGCTTCGCCAGCCTGATGGCCGAGCCCGTGGCCAGCAGCAGCGCCCAGTTTGGCGCCATGATGGCGCGCGAACTGGCTAAATACGAAAAGCCGGTAAAGGCCAGTGGCGCAAAAGTAGACTAAGGCCTGACCGGCACATTGCCCCGTGATTTGGGTGACGCAATCACGCTTGCGTTCTGTACCGGTGCAAGTCGGGGCTCAATCGGGTTGGCTTCGATCGCGTCGATCTTGGCTACAAGGTCTTGTCTGCGTTTAATCGGATCTATTTCTACCACCGGTTCACCCGGGCGCGAGCTGAGCGGCGAATCTACAAACTGCATTTTGCGCGGTGTGCCATGGCTCATTTGGTTCAGGCGCGTGCGCAGCGACTCCATCACTTCCTTGGCCGAAATGCCTTTGTCTGTGGGTGTCCAGACTGCCAAATGCACGTTGTACACGTCGCCATCGCTGAGGGTGCGGGTGGGTCGCAAACAGGTAGAGATAATTTTGGTGCTGAGCGCGGTGAGCATGTCGCGCGATACGGGCGACTCCACCAAGTACACAAAATGGTCATCGTCCAAACGTGCCACGGTGTCAATGTTGCGCGCCAGGCGGCGCAAGCGCGCACCCAAATGCGACAGCACCGCACCGCGTTGGGCCGACGACAAATTGTCTACTTGCTTGGGGTAGTCCAGCCAACGCAGCATGATCACGCCACAAGGCTCCTCAAAGCGGGCGCTGCGGGCCAGCACCATGGGCAACCGCGTCATCACCAGATCCGCTGAGGTCAGTCCGGTGGACATGTCAGTGTGTTTCAGGGCGGCCTCGCGCTCAAGCGCTGCCGAGCTCTCTTGGTTGCGCAGTACCAAGCCCGCATACACCACCATCATGCCAACGCAGCCCGTGATAACGCTGAACAGTTGGGCGATTTCGACGTGCTCAATCCAGCCAAAGTTGTACGACAGACGTGCCAGCATGGACAGCGTCAAAGGCGCGAAGCCCCCCACGATAAACCACAACCAGGGCTGGGAGCGCCAAGCTATCCAGGCCAACGCACTCAGATTCCACAACATTGCCACGGCTGCCAGCACGCTCAAGGCAGTGCGAGGCATATTGTTTTGCATGATCGCAAAAGCCACAGAGCCCGCCAGAAGCAAGGCTATCAATGCCAGCGATATTTTGTAAATGCGGACAAAGGCCTCTTTGGCATAGCTGACCTTGACCACAAACCAAGTGCTGGCAGCCAGGGTCCACACAGGTACTATCACCCCCATCACTTTATTAAGGTAAACGCTGTGTGGCCACAAGCGCAGGCCTGCAAAGCCGATCAATACCAGTTGTGTCAAAAGCAGTGAAAAAACCATCAAAGCAAACCACCCAAATTGCGGGTTGCGGTTCATCCGCATGGAAATCAGGCCCAGCGCGGTCAACAGGCCAAACAGCCCCAGCATCAGACCCACGATGCCGCCCACGAGCGAGGCTGAATTGATGTATTCGCTTGGGCTTATCAACTCTGGCCGCTCTGAAATGGGCGTGCGGTGTTCCAGCTTGAGGTAGTAGGTATGTGCTTGATGTGCGCGGGTGGATAACTCAAAGCTGGGCAGACGAGTAGGGACAGGCCAGCGGCTGACAGCTATATTTTCGCCAGCGGTCAATGTCATCCAGCCGCCTTGCTCATTTTGAAAATACACCGTAATCTGCTCTAGCTGCATACGCGGAATGCGCAGGTACCAGGTTTGGGGCGTGGCGGTGGCGGGCAGCGCAAAACGCAGCCAGACATCGCGCTCCGGCGCTGTAGGCAGCACAGCGCCTGGGGCCAAGTCGACAAAGCCCTTGGCGCGTGCGGTGGCGATAAACTCGTTGGGGTTAACTACTGCCCCTTTGGGCAGGGCTTGCCATTGCAATGGTGCCGCCAGCTTGAGCGTGGGGCTGTCATCAAACAGCTTGCCCAGCTCTTGGGCAATAGCCATTTGCGGTGCGCAAAGA
>JANMTF010000380.1:0-22752 GCA_031390175.1 Polaromonas sp. | reverse complement strand
CTAAAAACTAAAAACTAAAAACTAAAAACTAAAAACTAAAAACTAAAAATTGAAAATTGAAAATTGAAAATTGAAAATTAATTGGAACTTTCTAAGTTTGGTATTTCTTTTTTGCATTTTTTTTGTCTTCTTTTGCGTCCTCTGCGTAACTTTTGCGTCCTCTGCGTCCTGCCTTCTTCTCTTCAATTTCTTAAGACGTCACCTGCTGATAAGCCCAAGTCAACCAAGGCGTCAGCGCTTCCAGATCAGACTTTTCCACCGTAGCGCCGCACCAAATGCGCAGCCCGGCAGGCGCGTCTTTGTAGGCACCTATGTCGTAGGCCACGCCTTCGGCATCCATCAGTTTGACCATTTTTTTCACTTGGTCTTCTGTGGCTTTGAGGGTCAGGCACACGCTAGTGTTGGAGCGGGTGGCTGCGTCTTTGGCCAGGAAAGATATCCAATCGTTCGCCTCAACAAAATCTTCAAGCACCTTCAGGTTGGCTTCGCTACGGGCAATGGTGCCTTTGACGCCGCCAATGCTCTCGGCCCATTGCAGGGCGTCCAGATAATCGGCCACGCAGAGCATAGACGGGGTGTTGATGGTCTCGCCCTTGAACAAGCCTTCGGTCACTTTGCCGCCCGACTTCATGCGGAATACTTTGGGCATGGGCCAGGGTGGGCTGTAGGCCTCCAGGCGCTCGATGGCGCGGGGCGAGAGGATGAGCATGCCGTGGCCGCCCTCGCCGCCCAACACTTTTTGCCATGAGTAGGTCACCACGTCCAGCTTGTCCCATGGCATCTCCATGGCAAACACGGCAGATGTGGCGTCGCACAGCGTCAAGCCGGCACGATTAGCGGGAATCCAGTCGCCATGGGGCACCTTCACACCTGAGGTGGTGCCGTTCCACACAAATACCACGTCGTTGTCAAAGTTCACCGGTGCAAAGTCGGTGATATCGCCGTACTCGGCTTGTCGTACATTCACATTGGGCAGCTTGAGCTGCTTGACGATATCAGTCACCCAGCCAGCGCTGAATGACTCCCACTCCAGCACGTCCACGCCACGCGCGCCCAGCATGGACCACATGGCCATTTCAATCGCGCCGGTGTCCGAGCCCGGCACCACCGCCACGCGGTAGCCCTCGGGCAGGCCCAGGATGCGCGCCGTCTCGCTGCAGGCCAGGCCCAGCGCCTTTTTACCAACAGCAGAGCGGTGCGAGCGACCCAGGGTGTCCAGCTGGAGCTTGCTCACGTCATAGCCTGGGCGCTTGGCACAGGGGCCGGACGAAAAATTGGGGTTCTTGGGTTTGACTGAAGGTTGCATGGAGTTCTTAGTGGGGCCAAAGACGTTGGAATGGAGAGTAGTGCAGCGTAGCAGTGCGCAGCCCAGGGTGCGTTACATGCTGCAAAACCATTATATCGAGCGGTATCTGCCCCTTTCACAAGGTGCATTACTCGGCCACGCCACACCAGCGCAAGGCATCAGACCGCATCGTGGTGGGCCGCGGCCCACCGCCGCCTGCTTTTTACCCCCAAGTGTTAAGCTATTTACGCCTCTGGCGCGATAAAATAGTGCACTAAACGCTATTTAATATATAGCTACAATCAGGTCGCAGAGCGCAAGCTGGGCAAGCCAATTCCGCCCGCATCAAAGCCACCGTCCACCGCGATGGTCTGCCCGTTCACATAGCTGGCCGCTGGGCTACACAAAAAGTGCACCACTTGCGCAATCTCGTCTTCGCTGCCGTAGCGGTTCAGCGCAATGTTGTCATGGTAGTCACGGCGAATGTCCGCCGTATGTACCTGCTTGGCCATCGCCGTGTCCACCGGGCCGGGAGCCACAGCATTCACGCGGATCCCTGCGTTGCCCAGTTCCATCGCCTGCTGCTTGGTCAGGTGGATCAGCCCCGCCTTGCTCACGCCGTAGGCCACTCGCAGCGAGCTGGCGCGCAGCCCTGAGATGGACGCGATATTCACCACACTGCCCTTGCCTTGTCCTTGACCTGCGCCCGCGTTGCGCAGCATCACCCGTGCACAAGCCTGCGTGCACAAAAACGGCCCCGTCAAGTTCACGTCCATCACCCGCTGCCATTCATCCGCCGTGGTGTCCAAAATCGGCTTGAACACTGCGACGCCTGCGTTGTTGACCAGTGCGTCGATACGGCCGAAATGCCTTTCAATGGCGGCAACACCGGCATCTACTTGCGCGGCAATTGCCACATCACACACAACCGTCAGCGCACGGGTAGGCTGGTCAATGCTGGCCAAAGCCCGGTCAAGCTCAGCGGCATCAATATCCAGTAACGCCACGCGATGGCCGCTGGCCAAGAACGCTTTGGCAATGGCCAAGCCAATGCCACGGGCTGCGCCGGTAATTAGTGCGACGGGGACTGGGCTTGGCGATAGGTGGTGGGGCATGCGCGAATTTTAGAGCTTGGCAGCAGGACTTACCGTCCTCGCCAGCAGCTCAGGCTGAATTTTGTAAGATCCGCAGCCCCAGCTTGGACTATCTCCAGTGCAGTAGCTATTGCGTTGCCTGCTGCTGGCCAAAAACCCAGCGCTTACGTGCAAGCTCGGCGCACCGGTTGATCCACCCCATGTCCACATGATTTGAAAGATCTCACCATGTCCTTCATTAATCGCCCTTCCAAGCCCTTCTCCCTCCGAGTCCCCATCGCCCTGCCGATGCTGGCGCTGACCCTTGCTCTGACAGCTTGCGGCGGCGGCGGTTCCGCCCCGGTGGCTGCCTCGCCAGCCGCGCAACCACCTGCGCCCACTGCCGCATGCACCAAAACCAGCGCCAAAATTGGCCAGGTAGCCAACCTCAGCACCCGCAGCCACAACGTCAAGGGTCAAGCCAAAATCGTAGACGACTGCACCATCGAGATCAGCAACTTCAGCTACGACGGGCTTGGCCTGTCCAAGGTGTTTGTGTACGGCGCCAAAGGCGGCAACTACATCACGGGTTTCCCGATATGCATCAACCTCAGAGGTACCGTTTTCAACAACCAAACCTTGAAGGTTACGCTGCAAGTGGGCGATTTAGACAAACTGGACGGCATCAGCATTTGGTGCGCCGATGCCAACGCCAATTTTGGCGATGGGACATTTGCGGCAATCTAAAAAATCCTGCTGAACGGCGCAGTTTGAATGGCTCTACCTTACTTGCGCAACCCCTGCAACTTGGCAAACGCCCCACCCATCGCCGTCTCTTGCGGTGCCCGTTGCGGCGCGGTAAAACTGCCGCGCCCTGCACCTTGTCCTCGGGCCGACTCAAAGCGGTTTTCCCTAGGCCCATCGCTGCGCGCAGGCGCAGCGTCCAGCTTCATCGACAGCGCGATGCGTTTGCGCGCCACGTCGATCTCCATGACTTTGACTTTGACGATTTGGCCGGTTTTAACGACCTCGCGGGCATCGGTAGTGAACTTGTGGCTAAGCTGGCTGACATGGATCAGGCCGTCTTGGTGCACGCCCAGGTCTACGAAGGCACCGAAGGCGGCGACGTTGCTCACCGTGCCCTCCAGAATCATGCCTTCGCGCAGGTCGCGGATGTCTTCTACGCCGTCGTTGAAGCGGGCTACCTGGAAGTCGGGGCGCGGGTCGCGGCTGGGTTTCTCCAGTTCGGCGAGGATGTCTTTGACGGTGATGATGCCGAACTTTTCGTTGGCGAACTGTTCGGGTTTGACGGACTTTAAAACGTCGCTGCGGCCCATCACCTCGCTGATGGGTCTGCTGACGGTGGCCAGCAGTTTCTCAATGACAGGATAGGTCTCGGGGTGTACGCCTGTGGTGTCCAGTGGGTTGTCGCCACCGCTGATGCGCAAAAAGCCTGCGCATTGCTCGAAGGTTTTAGCTCCCAGGCCGCTGACTTCCAGCAATTGCTGGCGGTTTTTGAAGGCACCATGGGCTTCGCGCCAACGTACGACTGATTTGGCTACCGTGCCGCTTAGGCCCGACACGCGGCCCAGCAAAGGCGCGCTGGCGGTGTTGAGGTCTACGCCTACTGCGTTCACACAATCCTCTACCACCGCGTCCAAACTGCGCGCTAAATCTGACTGCGACACGTCATGCTGGTACTGCCCTACGCCGATGGATTTGGGATCGATTTTGACCAACTCGGCCAACGGGTCTTGCAGGCGGCGGGCGATGCTGGCTGCGCCGCGCAGGCTCACGTCAACGTCGGGCATTTCGTTGGACGCGTATTCGCTGGCGCTGTAGACGGAAGCTCCGGCTTCGCTGACGACGACTTTTTGCATGGCTACGTCATCTTTGGCAAAGCGCTTCATCAAATCTGCAGCCAGTTTGTCCGTCTCGCGGCTGGCAGTGCCGTTGCCAATCGCAATCAGTTGCACGCCGTGTTTGACAGCCAGCAGGCCCAAGGTATGCAGGGAGCCTTCCCAGTCTTTGCGCGGCTCGTGAGGGTAGACCGTGGCTACTTCCAGCAGTTTTCCGGTAGCATCCACCACGGCCACCTTTACGCCAGTGCGGATGCCGGGGTCCAAGCCCATCACCACCTTGGGGCCAGCGGGGGCGGCCAGCAGCAGGTCGCGCAGGTTGTCGCCAAAAACTTTGATGGCGACTGTTTCAGCCGCCTCGCGCAGGCGGGCAAACAGGTCGCGCTCCAGGCTCATGCTGAGCTTGACCTTCCAGGCCCAGGCCACGCATTTGCGGATCAGGTCGTCGGCGGGGCGGGCCGCATGGCTCCAGCCCAGGTGCAGGGCGATGCGGGCTTCCGCCAAGGAAATCACAGGGCCTTTGGCCGTTGCCGTGGTAGCCGCTATATCTTTAATAGCTGCTCCCGCAATATTCTGCTCGGGTAATGCCAGTTTGACCTCTAAAAACTCCAGTGTGCGGCCACGGAACACGGCCAGCGCGCGGTGCGAGGGCACGCGGTTGATCGGTTCGTCGTACGCAAAATAATCGCGAAACTTAGCCACGTCGGCATTGTTTTCGTCTTTGGCTTCCACCCGCTTGCTCGCAAACAAGCCCTCAGCCCACAGCCACTCGCGCAAGCCCTGCACAAGGGGCGCGTCTTCCGCCCAGCGTTCGCTCAGAATGTCGCGTACGCCGTCCAACACAGCAGGCACCGTGGTGAAGTCGGTGCCGTCTTCGTGCTTTTCAGCTTTGACAAACGCCGCTGCCTCGGTGGCAGGCACCAAGGAAGGGTCAACAAACAGCTTGTCTGCAAGCGGCTCTATGCCTGCCTCACGCGCAATCTGGCCCTTGGTACGGCGCTTTTGCTTGTAGGGCAGGTACAGGTCTTCCAACTCTTGCTTGGTGGGCGCAGCCTCGATGGCGGCGCGCAGCTCGGGGGTCAACTTTCCTTGCGACTGGATGCTTTCCAGCACGGTCTCGCGCCGGTCGGCCAGCTCGCGCAGGTAGCCCAAGCGAAAGTCCAGCTCGCGCAGTTGAATGTCGTCCAGCCCTCCGGTGGCCTCTTTGCGGTAACGGGCGACAAACGGCACTGTAGCCCCGCCGTCCAGCAGGTCAACTGCCGCCCTCACCTGCTCTTCTTTAACTTTGATCTCTTGCGCGATTTGCCGAATGATTGCTTGCATCTTCCATACGTCCCTGAATCTACCAGCGCGGAAGTTTGCCACAAGCGGCCGCAGGCCCCGTGATGCCATCTCGGCAAATATGGTAAGGAATTGCCACGCAGCCAGACCAACAGGCACCTTTTTGGAGAACCGCCATGCCCATATTCTGGTCTAGCCAGCACTCATTCGCTACCAAGTTAATAGCTGCTCCCGCAATATTCTGTTGGGCTACAACCAGTTTAGCTGCTCAAAATAGCTGTACAGCACAGTCTGCCGCCACTTTGACACCGGTCATTGAGCTGTATACCTCCGAGGGTTGCAGCTCCTGCCCTCCAGCAGACCAGTGGGTCAGCACATTAAAAAGCGCGAATGCGAAGGGCCAGGTGGTGGCACAGGCGTTCCATGTCAATTATTGGGACTACATCGGCTGGACGGACCGTTTTGCAGCCCCGGCTTACACCACAAGGCAAAAGCAAATATCGGCTGCCAACAAACTAGACGGCATTTACACCCCGCAATTGGTTAAAAACGGCATCACCACACGCGGCTTTAGCAGCAGCATCGCCTCCACCGAGCCCGCCCGCGCCCAGATAGCGCTCGCCCAAACTGCGCCCGAGAGCTTTGAGGCCACCGTGACACCCACAGACCCGCAGGCCCTTTGGAGCGCCTACTTCACCGTGACTGAGCACAGCCATGTGAGCCGCGTGACCGCTGGCGAAAACAAAGGCGAGACCTTGGCGCACGACTTTGTGGTGCGTCAGTATGTGCCGCTGGGCAACTACACCGGGGCGAAAAAGCTCAAGCTCAGTACCCTGGCCGCCAACGACAAAAACCCCAGGCAAATTAACCTGGTGGTGACCGACAGCAAAACGGGCAAGCCCTTGCAGGCGCTCAGCGCGCTTTGTTGAAGGTTGAAGTTAGCAGGTTGCACAGCAGTCAGCAAGTCAGCGTTGCTTGGCTGCAGCCCCGCAGTTTAAGCAAGGCAAAGGGCACAGGCGAACGCACATGCGCTGGCGACATGTCCAGCTGCAGCGTCCCTGCCCATCACCTCGGCTTGCCCAGCTCCATCGCCCAGTAAGTGGGGTATTCAAGACGGGTCGTCGTCACGCAGGCTACCGCTATCTCGGTGTACACGCCATTCATGATGTTGCTGCAATGCCCAGTGCTGCCTAACCAGCCCGCCATCACGTCGGACACAGTGCCTTGGCCTGCGGCAATGTTCTCACCCAGCGCTGCAAAGTTATAGCCCGCGCTGGTGGCTCGTTGCCCAGGGGTTTTGCCGTCCAGGTTAATGTGGTCAAAAAAGTTACGCAGCGCCATGTCTTGCGAATGGCCAGAGGCCGCTGTAAACAAAGCATTATTCCATACCAAGCTGCCTACAGCAGGCTTATCTACCGTGCCGCATTTGCGCGCTTGGGCACGCGCGGCGTTCACCTCACGCAGAACATCGGCTTGAAAATTGGGTGAATTGCAGCTCGTCGCTGCTGTCACGGTGCTGGTTTGGCTGCTTGAACCTGTCTGGCTGGGCGTGCTTGCGCTAGGCGTGCCAGTTTGGGTGGTAGCAGGCGGATTACTGATGACTGCCGGAATATTGGTATTAGAAGGAGAAGGCGATGGTGCAGGCGTGGTGGCGGTGCTACCGCCTCCTCCGCAGGCGGTCAAAACAGTTGCACACAAGATGCACAAGAATGGGTTCAGCTGCATGGTGATTGGCGTATGAAAAGCACGACCCAGTGTAGCGCACAGTATCCTTGTGAGCACATGGTTGAGAAGACTTACACAACCTTGAAACCACTTGAAACTGGTCTTAACTTTTTTTGACACGCAAGTGACAACCCCTAGTCCTTTACCTCGTCACAGGCGTGACAATGGAGCTAACTTCAGTCACCGAAAAGACTTGCTATGGACGAACCTATTCTTACTATCGACGAACGCGAGGCGATCAACTCTGGTCGCTGGTTTTCAACCCTCACGCCTAGCCTGCGGCACGACATACTGCGATGCACTTACGTCAAACGCTACAAAGATGGCGAGCTCATCTGCGCACGCGGCGACACGCCCGACGAGTGGATCGCCTGCGCCAAAGGTGCAGCGCGCGTCTCCAGCACCTCGGTGTCGGGCAAGCTGGTGACTTTTGCTTATCTGGAGCCGGGCATTTGGTTTGGCGACGTAGCCATGTTTGACGGCGACCGGCGCACCCACGATGTGTATGCCCATGGCGAAACCACCATGGTGTGCGTAGCGCGCGCCGACTTTCGCAAAATTTTGGCCACCCATGTAGAGCTGTACGAAGCCCTCATGCGCTTGCAGGCGCGGCGCATCCGCCAGTTGTTTGGCTTGGTAGAAGACCTCAACACCCTGCCCTTACGCTCTCGCTTGGCCAAGCAGTTGCTGCACCTGGTGCGCAGCTACGGCGTGGCTAGCTTGGCTAACGACAAAGAAATGCGCATCGGCCTGCACCTGGCGCAGGAAGAGCTAGCCCAGCTACTGGGCGCCTCGCGCCAGCGCGTAAACCAGGAGCTCAAGGCCATGGAGCGCGAAGAGATCATCCGGGTCGAGCCGGGTGGTCTGGTGGTGCGCAACCGCGATGCGTTGATGAAAATAGGCGAATCAGATGAGTGATTTTGACCATTTCGTAGGCACTGGTGCGGTCAGTGAAAAACACGCTTTCGATGTCGCAGCATTAACCGCTTGGCTCGATGCGAATTTGAAGGGTTTCAAAGGACCGCTTTCTGTAGAGATATTCAAAGGCGGCCAGTCCAATCCCACCTACAAGCTTATTACGCCCGGCAAGAGCTATGTGATGCGCGCCAAGCCTGGCCCGGTAGCCAGGCTGCTGCCCTCAGCCCATGCGATTGAACGCGAGTATGCGGTGATGAAAGGCTTGTATGGCACAGACGTACCGGTAGCGCAAATGCACTGCCTGTGCGAAGACGAGTCTGTCATTGGCCGTGCCTTCTACATCATGGAGTTTATGGCCGGCCGTGTGCTGTGGGATCAGTCACTGCCGGGCATGACACCTGCACAGCGCCGCGAAATATATACCGAGATGAACCGCGTGCAGGCTGCCTTGCACACAGTAGATTTTGCCAAACAAGGCTTGGCCAGTTTTGGCAAACCGGGCAACTATTTTGAACGGCAAATTGGCCGCTGGAGTAAGCAGTACGTGGCCAGCGTGACGCAGCCTATCCCAGAGATGGACGCACTCATTGAATGGCTGCCCAAGCATATTCCCACCAGCGCGCTAGACCCCAGCAAGGTCAGCATCGTGCACGGTGACTACCGGCTGGACAATATGGTCTTTCACCCCACCGAGCCGCGCGTGCTGGCCGTGCTGGACTGGGAGCTGTCTACCCTGGGACACCCACTGGGCGACTTCAGCTACCACTGCATGGCCTGGCACATCCCGCCCGGCAGCTTTCGCGGTATCGGTGGGCTAGACCATGTGGCGCTGGGCATCCCCACCGAAGCAGAATACATCCGCATGTACTGCGAGCGTACTCAACTTACGACACCTGACGCATTGAAGACTGACTGGAATTTCTATTTGGCGTACAACCTGTTCCGTATCGCGGCCATTTTGCAAGGCATCGCCAAGCGTGTAGAGACTGGCACGGCGGCCAGCGCACAGGCGGTGTCATCAGCAGCTGGGGCTCGGCCTCTGGCGCAGATGGCATGGAAGTTTGCCCAGAAGGCTTGAATTATTTATACAGGAGAAATACGGGGAGTTTTTGAACGCAGAGGGCGCGAAGATTACGCAGAGAACGCAAAAAAGAGAATACAAAATAAATACCAAAATTTGGGATTTGAAATTTTTGAAATTTTTGGTTTTCTTTTTTTTCTTCTTTTATCTTCTTTCGCGCCCTTCGCGTAACCTTCGCGCCCTCTGCGTTCAAAAACTCCCCGCTCCCTCTTCACCCCCCAGATAAACACATCATCACCGGAGAAAAAAATGGATTTTGACTACTCACCCCGCACCAAAGAGCTGCAAGCCAAGCTGCTGGCGTTTTTTGATGCGCACATTTACCCCAACGAGAAGGCCTACCACGACGAGATCGAAGCCAACACCGCCGCTGGCAAACGCTGGACACCGTTGCAAACGATTGAAAAGCTCAAGCCCATCGCGCAGAAAGCAGGCCTGTGGAATCTGTGGCTACCGCGCGATACCGCCAAAATAGCCGGCTACGAAGGTGACCCGCTGTTTGGCGGCGCGGGCCTCACCAACCAAGAATACGCACCCCTGGCCGAGATCATGGGCCGGGTGCCATGGGCTGGCGAGGTGTTCAACTGCTCCGCGCCCGATACCGGCAATATGGAAACCATTGCCCGCTACGGCTCACCTGCCCTGCGCGAGCGCTGGCTCAAGCCCTTGCTGCGCGGCGAGATTCGCTCCGCCTTTGCCATGACCGAGCCAGAAGTCGCATCGTCGGATGCCACCAACATCGCCACCCGCGTCATCCGCGACGGCAAGGACTACGTTATCAATGGCCGCAAATGGTGGATCTCCGGTGCGGGCGACCCGCGCTGCGCCGTGTACATCACCATGGGCAAGAGCGACCCCGATGCACCGCGCCACAGCCAGCAAAGCATGATCATCATTCCGGCGGACACCCCCGGCATCAAGGTCGTGCGCCCGCTCACTGTGTTCGGCTACGACGACGCACCGCACGGCCACTGCGAAATGACCTTTACCAATGTGCGCGTCCCGGCAGAGAACATGCTGCTGGGTGAAGGCCGTGGCTTTGAGATCGCCCAAGGCCGCCTTGGCCCCGGACGCATCCACCACTGCATGCGCCTGGTAGGCTTGGCAGAACGCTGCCTGGAGCTGATGTGCAAGCGTGCCTCTTCACGCGTTGCCTTTGGCAAAACCGTGGCTGCGCAAACTGTGACGCAAGAGCGTATTGCCGAGGCCCGCTGCCGCATCGACATGGCGCGACTGCTCACGCTCAAAACCGCCTGGTTGATGGACATTGGCGGCAACAAGCTGGCTAAAAATGACATCGCCATGATCAAGGTGGTCGCCCCCAGCATGGCCTGCCAAGTGGCCGACTGGGCCATGCAAGTGCACGGCGGCGGCGGCATGTGTGATGACTTCCCGTTGGCGTATGCCTACACGGCAGCACGCACCCTGCGCTTTGCCGACGGCCCTGACGAAGTGCACCGCAACGCCATTGCCAAGCTGGAGCTGGGCAAGTATGCGGTGGAAAAGCGTGAAGTGGAGATGCCGATCACCCGCGGTTAGGGCACGCTTCAAAAACGGATTATCACGCGGGTTTAACACTCCGGTTCAAGGCCCGGCTGGTTTAGGGCACGTGGCGTCACCGCTATACAAAGCACCATGGCTCGCAGCGCACGGTGCTTTGTTACTTCAAAGAGCTCAAAGCCAACTCGCAAGCCGTGGTAAACACCGTGGTTGCATGCTGCATGGTAGGAATATCACCCTCGGTGTATTGCATGCGCAGGTACGCTTTGCCTCGCAAGATCATCAGTATTTTGGGTGTTGCGGGGTCGTGGTCAGGCCACGACATTAAAAGACGGGCCAACTCGGGACTTATCCAAGCCATGGCGGTTTCGCGGTCTTCAGCCAGTATGGCGTAGTTGTTCAAAAACGCTTCGCCAAGGCTTTCCCAACCCATTTCCTCATAGATCGAAAGCCATCGCATCTCCTCGGGTAAATTAGGATCTGCGATGGTTTGAAGCGTATCGGTATACAGCGCAAAAGCGCGTTTCTCGAGGTCATTTTTTAGCTGACGGTTCATCACCATCACTGCCAAGCCACCGCGTATGCCCAGCTCAGCCCTGGCGCGCAGTTCGGAGCTTTTAATGAAGTCGCGGGAAGGCTGACCTTGCTCCATACGCCACGATTTACTGCCAATTTTCCCGTCAATTTGGTAGCCCCCACGGCCATCGGCACGTTGGCTAAATCCCAGACCTTGCATGCTGGCCCACTCAGACACTTTGCTGGGCCGGAACTGGCTGGTGCCCGACAAGGTACTCGGTTTTTCGCCTTTATCAACTTTGGGGCTGGTTCCAAAACCCAAAGCATTTTTTAGTGATTCGAACATAACTCGGTAATTTGGTCTAAAGTACGATTATCAAAGGACTGCGCTCATGTTACAACTCTATTCGTGGCCTACACCCAACGGTCACAAGATTCACATCATGTTGGAAGAATGCAATTTAAAGTATTCATTACATCCAATTAACATAGGTGCTGGCGACCAGTTCAAACCCGATTTTCTTAAAATCAGCCCCAACAATAAAATGCCTGCCATCGTTGACCCCGATGGACCAGACGGCAAACCCATTTCACTTTTTGAATCGGGTTCTATTTTGATCTACCTCGCCGCAAAAACCGGCAAGTTTATGCCCCAAAGCGACCGCGACAAATACAGCGTGCTGCAATGGCTGATGTTCCAAATGGGCGGCGTGGGCCCCATGCTGGGTCAAAACCACCACTTTCGCCTCTACGCGCCCGAGAAGGTGCCCTACGCCATAGACCGCTACACCAACGAGGCCAAACGCATCTACGGCGTGATTGACCGGCAACTGGCCAGTAATCCCTTCATTGCAGGCAACAGCTACAGCATTGCCGATATGGCAATTTATCCATGGCTGCGCAACTGGCAGGGCCAAGGCATGGAGTTGTCCGATTATCCGCACCTTAAAAAGTGGTTTGATGGCCTGGAGCAGCGCCCCGCTGTGCTCCGTGGCTGCCAGTTGATGGCCGACCTGCGCAAGCCGATCAAGAGCGATGAAGAGCGCGAAATTTTATTTGGCAAACAGCAGTACCAAAAGCGTTGATATCGGGGTAGAATATCGACTTCGGAGTGTGGCGCAGCCTGGTAGCGCACCTGGTTTGGGACCAGGGGGTCCAAGGTTCGAATCCTTGTACTCCGACCAATCTCTCGCCCTGTAATCCTTTGGTTTGCAGGGCGTTTTTCTTTGTGTGTGTGATGTTCTGCACGCGAAGATCAAGATTTTTTTAACTGTCCGTAGCTCAGTTGGATAGAGCAACAGCCTTCTAAGCTGTGGGTCGGGGGTTCGATCCCCTCCGGGCAGGCCATCTAAATTCAAAATAGTTAATATAAATCAACGGCTTAAACGAACTACTCTAATTCGTTATGAATGCCAATTTAGAGTAAATTTCACTTCGAATTGTCCCAAGAGTGTCCCGGAGAAATTGGGGTGAATTTTTGCATTTCTCCTCTCACACTGGCAACATTGGCGGGGTGCCGCCCCGCAAGGGAGCGGGGGCGCAGCCCCACAGGGGGGCGGGTTTGCGGCGCAGGCGAAGCCGCAGCCAGGAGGGGGGAGCGCAGCATCCCCCGCAAACTGATGGGCGCGCTCCAGCGCCCTGATTTTGGTTTGCTTGATTAAATAAGATTAAATACAGATTAGGCAAGGTTTCGCCCAAGGCCAGAAACCAGTATCCATGCGTGTTTTCGGCCTGTTAGGCCAGCGGCTATGCTAGCCGTTAGAACGGTATCGCGTAGCCGCTAGAACGGCATCGCCTATCCGCTGGAACGGTATCGCGTAGCCGTTGGAACGGTACACAGGAACTCCGTTTTCTTGGTTGGCCTGCCTTCATGGCCAAGTGCCGGCGTTGCGTCCCAATTGCCAACTTTTTTACTTGTACCAGGTGGCCGCGAATTTCGTGGGTGAAGGGCTGGCCGTTGGCCGGGCTGGCCGCTGGCCGCGCTGGCCCCGGCCACAGAGTCCAGCGCCCTACCCAGCTTCTGGCGCCCGCTGCTCGGGCTGGCGTCCTCACTACCGCACAGCTTGAGTAAGGTTTCGACCTTTAAAAGGAACAGATTGGCGTGGCTGGCGTAGAAGCCGTGCAGCCATTTCGCCATCTGCTGGCCGCTCAGTGCGCGCCGAACTCTTCATTCGATTTGCATGAACTGGTCTACGGCGAACAACTGGAGCAAGCGCGGATCCAGCTCAATCACCCATTCCTGCGTTTCCTCGTCCTTGGCTGCGAAGGAAATCAAGCCGCCGATGTAGCTGTAGCGGTCTTGCTTGACCGTCTGGACATTCGCTACGAGCTGCTCGATGCGGTTCTTTAGCGTCACCCGGTTTTTGCCTGTATCGGTCTTGCCCATGAACTTCAGCAGTCCATAGGACGTGAGGCGGCACTGACTGCCCAGCTCCTGAAGGCGTACTGAGTGCAGCCCGCTTACCCACACATTGAGGTCGCCTTGGTCCAAGCGTTCGCCCTTGCAGCGTATTGTCATCCCATCGATGGAGGCGAGTTCCTCGCCGTTGATGTACCGCCGCCGCCCCTTTGCTATCACGCCGAACAGGGCTGACCGAAGGAAACCATTTGGAACACCTCGGGCCAACCCTGGCCGCTGGGGCCAAACTAAACCCTTCTTTAGTTGAGTCACCGTCACCACCCTGTCTAAACTAGGGGGCACGTGAGCTTTGCTGGCTTCTGATTTTGTAAATATTTTTGGATACCATTTTTTTAGGAAATTGGGGTCGCAGTCTGAGCCCGCAATGAACTGCCCTACCTAGCCCCCCCGACCGCCCTCCTGATCACCGACCGCCAAGGCGTGGAGATTGACTACTGCGCCCAATGCCGGGGCGTGGGGCTTGACCGTGGAGAGCTGGACACACTGATGGAGCGGGCCATAGTAACGTAGTCTTTTCATCGTGCCCCCATGAGCTTTTATTGCGCCTACAGTGGAAAAAGTGCGTGCGGGACAAACAATACGGCTTTGGCGCGTTCTCCTACAACACCATGCAGCGCCTGCTGATGGCATAGCGCTGTCTCAAACCGTAGCATGCGAAGTCGATCCATTTTAGAGACTTTGCTTATGGCTTACCAAGGCATCCACTTTCACGACGGAACTCTCGGTAAATTCTGTGATGCGATGCTCGCCAGGCTTGAGAGTGGCAAGACAACGGCGCGGTTTTTTTGGCTGGCGGCATGGTTGGTACTGCCGTTTTTCTTGCCTGTGCAGGCACAGGCACCAGATGTGATGCCGGTCCCCACCGATGGCGCACGAACCGGTAGCGCATCACCTCCAAGCCTCAATATTTACCTCGCTGGAGGAAATGTGCGCCCAGCAGAGTTGACTTAAATGGTCAGGTGTTGCATTTGCCGTGCTTTTGGTCTCGGCGATAGTTGCCGCGGGCTGGGGCGCGTGGCGCTGGCAGCAAGATGCAAAGGCCGTTTTGGCGCGGCTGGAGGCGGCTCGCGTTGCTTATGCCATGGCAACCTTGTCCACCGGCTACGACGCATGCGAACTCGAAGGACTGCCAGCGCCCGTGCAACGATGCTTTCGTGCGGTATCGAAGGATGGTCAACCCATCATCGCCGCAGCATCCATCCTGCAGGCTGGAACCTTCAACATGAGTGAAACAGCCCATCAGTGGAAGCCCCTCACCGCAAAGCAGCGGGTCATCACGCAGCGGCCTGGCTTTGACTGGGATGCACGGATCATCATGTTTCCTGCAGTGCCTGTGCATATTCATGACGCCTATCTTAAGGGCCAGGGCATGCTGCACGGCGCGATACTGGTGCTGATCCCGGTGGTCAACATGCCCGACACCCCGGAGCTGCAGCAGGGCGAATTCATGCGCTACTTTATGGAAGCGCTGTGGTACCCCACCGCACTTCTACCCAGCCAGGGGGTGCGATGGGAGGCGGTGGATGATCGCTCTGCCCGCGCCGGTTTGGCAGATGGTGGACTTGCAGTGGCTCTCACTTTTCGGTTTCAGGACGACTCTGTGATTGAGTCTGCCCGAGCCGAGTCGCGTGGTCGCTTGGTAAATGGGCTTCCAAGCGGCACGCCGTGGCAAGGGCAATTCTGGAACTACGCGGTTTGGGATGGCGTGCAGGTGCCACTGGAGGGAGAGGTCGCGTGGGTGATGCCCGATGGTATCAAGCCCTGCTACCGCGGCAAGGTGACGTCGCTTTCGTTTGAGTATGTGAAAGCGCGTTGATCTATGGGCAACGCAAGCACCCCTGATTCTGCCAGCAGCAAAGAGCCCGCTGACATCGCAAAGGATTTGGGGGCAGACCTTGACAAAGGACTGTCCACCGAAGAGGCAGCCGTGCGCCTTGCCAAAAATGGGCCTAACGAGCTGCAGTCGGCACCGCCCACGCCCGCCTGGCGGCGCGTGCTGGCGCAGTTTCAAGACCCGCTGATTTACCTGCTGCTGGCAGCCATTGTGGTGGCACTGGTGGCGTGGGGGGTGGAGGGGTGGGTTGGCTGGCCAGTGGACGCCATCGTGATTGCCATCGTCGTGATTCTGAACGGCGCTTTGGGGTATGTGGAAGAGGCCAAGGCGCGCGATGCAGTGGCGGCATTGGCGCGCATGACTGAGGCCACCTCAGGTGTCATTCGCAACGGGCATCTGGTGCGGATACCCAGCGCGCAACTGGTCACCGGCGACCTGTTGGTGCTGGCAGAGGGCGACAGCGTGGGAGCGGACGCGCGGCTGATCCAGGCTGCATCACTTCGTGTTCAGGAAGCGTCGCTCACGGGGGAAAGCGAAGCGGTGCTCAAAGACATCGCACCCCTTTCAACCGCTGTGGCATTGGGCGACCAGCTCAACATGGCTTTCAAAGGCACGGCGGTGGCGCAAGGGACTGGCCGCGCGGTGGTCACTGCCACGGGCATGGCGACCCAGATGGGGGCCATTGCCAGCCTATTGACGGCAACCCCCGAGGAGCCCACTCCGCTGGAGAAAGAGATCAGGCGCATTGGGCGCTTTCTGGGTGCGGCGGTGGTCGTTATTTCCGTGCTGGTGGTGGGCACCATTTTGCTGGTATCAGACATCCAAAGCACGGGCGATGTAGTGACCGTGCTGCTGTTTGGCGTGGCACTGGCCGTGGCAGCCGTGCCAGAGGGGTTGCCCGCCATTTTGTCTGTAGTGCTGGCCCTGGGCGTGCGGCGCATGGCAAAACGAAAAGCGATTGTCAAAAAACTCTCATCGGTAGAGGCGCTGGGTGCCACCACGGTGATCGCTACCGACAAGACTGGCACTCTGACCCGTGCCGAGATGACGATTGAGCAAATAGTGACCGCATCGGGCAGCACGCGCGTCACGGGCGTGGGCTACGCGCCTGATGGCCAAGTGGAAGTGGACGGTGCCAAGCTGGAGGATGGAGCGCTTTTATCTGAACAAACCGCGCTGCTGATGTACGGCTGCCTGGCGGGCAACGCCACCCTGCGCCACGTAAAAGGCGCTGTGCCAGGCGATCAATCAAACGGTGAGTGGCAGATTCAGGGCGACCCCACCGAGGCAGCTTTTCTGGTAGCACAGCGCAAGCTGGGGGCGACCGAGCCGCGCGCCAAACGGTTCACCCGCATCGGCGAGATCGCGTTCACCTCGGTGCGCAAGATGATGTCCACCGTGGAGACCGACCATGAGGGCGCAGACGCCACGGTACTGATCACCAAGGGCGCGCCAGATGTGCTGCTGGAGCGCTGTAGCCATATGCAAGTGGGCACGCAGACCATTGCACTGGACGACGCGCGCCGAAGCCAGATACTGGCCCAGGTTGACGCGCTGTCTGACGCGGCGCTGCGAACGCTGGCGGTAGCTTTTAGGGTATTGGCCAAAGGTGAAGGGTTGACGGCCGACAGCGCCCAAGAACGTGGAGCCGAGCAGCAAGCAGCGCATGATCTGGAACATGACCTGGTATGGGTGGGCACCGTCGGCATGATGGACCCACCACGCGAAGAAGCTGCTGTGGCCATCCGCGAGGCGCACCGCGCAGGCATTCGCATCATCATGATCACGGGCGACCACCCGCGCACAGCGGCGCGTATCGCGGCAGATTTGGGTATCAGCAAAGCAGATCAAGCCGTATTGAGCGGGCTGGAGCTGGACGCGCTCTCTGACACTGCATTTGTACAGGCCGTGCAAAAAACTTCGGTGTACGCCCGCGTGTCGCCCGCGCACAAACTGCGCATCGTTGCGGCACTTCAGGCAGATGGGCAAGTCGTAGCCATGACGGGAGACGGCGTGAACGATGCGCCCGCCTTGAAGGCTGCCAACATTGGCGTGGCGATGGGTATCACCGGCACCGAGGTCACCAAGGAGGCCGCCAAAATGATCTTGGCGGATGACAACTTTGCCACCATCGTCGACGCAGTGCGCGAGGGCCGCAGCCTGTTTGACAACATCCGCAAATTTTTGCGCTACCTGCTGTCCTCCAACATGGGCGAGGTGCTGACTGTCTTTTTGGGTGTGGTGGGCGCAGGTTTGATCGGACTCAACAGTCCAGCAGCCGGGGTCACCACCGCCTTGGTGCTGCCGCTACTGGCCACCCAGATTCTGTGGCTTAACCTGATCACCGACTCGTGGCCCGCGCTGGCCATAGGGATTGATCCGCCCACTGACGACGTGATGGCGCGCAAGCCGCGCCACATGAACGAACGCGTGATCGGCTTGCGCATGTGGGCGGGTGTATTTGAGATTGGACTGTTGATTGCCATCGCGGCGCTGCTCACGATGGACATGTACCTGCCTGGCGGCCTGATTGCGCCCATGGGCGGCACTGGCGACATCGCCAATGCCCGCACGGCAGGGTTTACCGTGCTGGTGATAGCGCACTTGTTCCAATGCTTCAACGCGCGCTCAGAGACTGTCAGCGCCTTTAAAAACCTGTTCGTCAACCCGTGGCTGTGGGGCGCGGTGGCGCTATCTGCGGTACTGCAAGTCGCCGTGGTGAACCTGCCGATCCTCAATCTGGCGTTTGGCACCGTGCCACTCACGCTAGACCAATGGCTTACCTGCGTGGCCATGGCCAGCGTGGTGCTGGTCTACAGTGAATTGCGCAAACTGCTCACGCGTTGGGTGCTGGCTTGGAGAGCGCACAGAGAGCCGGCAACTGCGCAATGACCCTCAAAGCCTTGTGATTCGGACACCCAGTCGCGTCAATCCACCAAATTACCTGAGGTAAATGATGTCTAAACGAATCCCCCTGATCCAGGCGCGGCCCGATGCGAGCGTGCCCAGGTGTACCGCTGGTACTTTTGCGCGCACAGCGTCACGTCACTGGAGCGAAACATCCTCGGCTTCGTGGGCATCGCACCGGTGAATAAACCATTGATTGGTCTATGTGATTCGTAGTGGGCAGATCCGGCGTGTCAGCAACTGGAGTCAGATAGCAAATGGGGTCAGATCAAAATTCAGGACGACTCTCGGTTCGGAGCGCGCAACGCCATAACGAAATTTTGCTCTGACCTCTTTTGCGTAGCCACCGGCGCGTGAGGTCTTCCCTGCTCCTTCCGCGCGCAGACCTCGCAAGTCACGCCAGAGCCAGCAAGGAGGGGTTTGCAATCTACGGTAACGTGCCAACTGGCGGACTGGCGGACTGGCGGTTCCAACCGCCTGCATGTGCCCGCAAACGCCCAGATGCCCCTGCAGGCACCTGCACACACACTTCAAAGCGCTACAAATACGGGAGCTGCTCCCGCAATATTCTATTGGGCTGCAGCCAGATTACTATCTTAAAAAGTACTAAACATCGTGTTTTTTAGCTCTTTTTCGTCGCGCAAAGGCCGTTGACGCGCCTGCGAGGCGCACTAAATTATGCGAATTTGTGTACCTTGCCAGAGCATAGGCAATTCACGTCTTGTTTTGATTGTTTTGTAGTCAAATATCCCGTCAATTATTAATTTACTGGTGAAAACTCGGTGTGTTTGCTTTTATAGCAACGATGAAATTATGCGTACTTATCAAAAGTCACCTTCTCCAAGCAGCGCCCCTTGCAGCGACTTGTCGCCCTGCAACCCCTGTGCTCGCAAAAAAAAAGGGGGGGGGGACCTCGCACGCCTGATACTACGCAAAAGGGGTCGGAGCAAAATTTCGTTTTTGCGTTGCGCGCTTCGAACCGTAGGTTTTCCTGAATTTTGATCTGACCCCGTTTGCTTGCGCCATCCGAATAGGGTCAGTGCGCTGGTGCTGCTGGTACCACTGGCTTACAAGCCACGCGCGCTGGCAGATTCAGCCAAGCCATTGGCACCCTGGGCCGAAGCCTTGCTGATGCGGCTGACTGGCTCAGATTTTGTGCTCTGGGCGAGACTTCATGTGGCCAAAGACCAGGTGATCAGATACGTGCTGGCCACGCCGCCTGAGCAGGTGCACAACGCCCCGCCCAGCAGAGCGCGCACGTATCAACGCCATGCTTGAGCACATACTGCCCGTTTCCCTGCGTGCCGACGGTTTGCTCAGCGACTCAGTTCTGGGTCAGAGCCTTGGCTTTTCTGCACTTGACTCAGTCAGTGCCCCAACGCTGATCGTCAGTGTGCGTGATGCTGGCTTTGGAACTTATGCCAGCGCGGAGTACAACGCCAGTCAAATTCGAGCTGCGAAATTTGTCGGTTTAGAGCACGGCGGCCATCTCTGGGTGGGGCATGACGACGAGGTGATGGCCGAGATTGCAACCTTGTTGAATCGAGTTGGGGCAATCACGCAGCTTGACCTGCCGTGCCAGGCCCAATTCCAACCAAAATGAACTCACCTTGCTGCTAAAAAATCATGCTTTTGTACGCCAGCGCACAGTCGATTGCGGCTGATAAGTTAATGATTGGGGTCAACCAATTTTCGCCCCTGCACTTACTGTTGAATGACGAAGGACACCTTCATGGTTCATACCACGCACAGCGCCCGAGTCATGGGGCCAATTCCTTACGCCAAGGGTGACGGGAAAACAGCCACCATCCCCCTTGGCCCCTGCCTGATCGAGCAGATTGACGACCAATCGTTTGACATAGTGTGGGGGGGGCGCGGGCAAAGTTCGACCGCGTTGCGGGCCGAAGACATCAAAGCTGCGGCGGCTGTCGGTCATCTATTGTTGTTGGATTAGCCCCCGGGCAATGTCTACTTTGTTCACGCACTTCAACTTGACAAATACCGCCATCACCCAGCGAGGCCAAGGCTACTGCGACGCGCCAGGTCTGTATGACTCCGAACAGCCCGACGGCTGGAAGCGCGTGCTCGAGTCAGCTCATGCGGTACATGGCAAGATCGTGGTGCAACTGTGGCATGTGGGGCGTGTGTCAGCCAAGGTGACCGTACCACTTGTTACGCTGGCTGTGCGAAGGGCTACACGGATTACAAATCATTTTGAAAGGAACCACCATGCCTTCAACCCAGTGGAGCGCAAAGCGCAAGCGCCAATACCAGCACATCAAGGACAGCGTGCTCGCACGCGGCCAAAGCGAGCCCACAGCCGAGGAAATCGCTGCACGCACCGTGAACAAGGAGCGTGCGCAACAACCAGGGCGCGGGTGGACGCACCGTTGCGCAGCTTCGTAATGAAGCCAGGCAGCGCCGCATGGGGTACCTCTGGCGTAAGCAGTGTAGTAGACAAGATCACCATTTCTTACTAGACCCAGTGGTGGCGGGGTACGATGTAAAAAACTGCGCCACGCAAGCTGTCTGCGTGTCCATGCAGTCGCATCAAGATCTTCAGGCCAAATGGCGGTAACGTCAAACTGTGAATAGACTAAAAATGCGCAAACACAAGGAGACCCACCGCACCTCCCGCACCGGCTGGCTGCGCGCCGCAGTGCTGGGTGCAAACGATGGCATTGTCTCCACCGCCAGCCTGATAGTGGGCGTGGCGGCCGCCAGCGCCAGCCAGACCAGTCTGCTGCTCACGGGGCTAGCAGGCCTGGTGGCGGGTGCCATGTCGATGGCTGCGGGCGAGTACGTGTCGGTGCATTCACAGGCCGATACTGAAATGGCTGATCTTGCCCGCGAGCGCGCAGAGCTTGAAAAGGACCCCGCTGCCGAACACCGGGAGCTCGCCTCCATCTACGTCACGCGCGGGGTCGAGGCCTCTTTAGCGGGACAGGTGGCACAGCAGATGATGAAGCATGATGCGCTGGGCGCGCATGCGCGTGAAGAGCTGGGTATTTCTGAGGCGCAGAGTGCACGACCGATCCAAGCGGCGCTCTCTTCGGCAGCCAGTTTTGCTGTGGGTGCCGCGCTGCCGTTGGGCGTGACGGCGCTGGCAGCAGAGCCCCACCTGATGGCTTGGGTGAGCGCTACGTCTTTGGTCTTTCTGGCTTTGTTGGGGGTGCTGGCGGCGATAGCGGGGGGTGCCAATGTATGGAATAGCGCACTGCGCGTGACCTTTTGGGGCGCGCTGGCGATGGCCATCACGGCCGCTGTAGGCTCGTTGTTTGGGGCCGTCGTATGAGCGCACGGCCAACATCCGACGCTGTCCGCAAAAGGATGGGGGTACATCCTGATGTGCTCAAGCTGGGGCTGGTCAGCTTCCTCACGGATCTGAGCTCCGAGATGATTTTCTCTGTGTTTGCGATTTTTTTCACTGCTGTAGCAGGCGCCTCAGCCGCTCTGCTGGGCGTGGTGGAGGGCCTGGCCGATTTGTCAGCGTCGTCACTGAACTATTACGCTGGTTGGCTATCAGATCGCACCGGAAAACGAAAAATATTTGCGTTGTTTGGGTATGCCTTCTCTACCCTGGCCAAGCTCATCTTGCTGGTCAGTAGTTCCATCACGGGCTTGACGATATTCCGTGTCATCGAACGGCTGAGCAAGGGGTTCAGGGGCCCTCCGCGCGATGCGTGGTTATCCGCCGTGGCCGACCAGGGGAGCCGGGGCTACGCGTTTGGTGTGCACAAGGCTCTGGACAAGTCAGGGGCGGTGCTGGGCCCGTTGGTGGCGTATGGCCTTCTGTCGTGGCTGGGCGATGGTGCATCGACTTACCGGATTTTGTTTTGGGTGGCGCTTGTGCCTGCAGTGCTGGGTGTTGTGGCCTTGAGTTTGATCAAAGACCAGCCTGCGCCAGCGCGTCCCAGAGAGAGCATGCGCCAGACGTGGCACAGTTTGAGCCCCGGGTTCAAACGCTACCTTGTCAGCGCTGGTCTGTTTTCGCTGGCCTATTTCAGCTTCGGGTTTTTGATGCTGCGTGCTCACAGCGTTGGCTTTTCCGTCAAAGACACCGTGCTGCTCTACGCCATGTTTAACATTGCGTGCGTGATTGCCGCGCCGCTGATCGGCAAGCTGGGGGATCGTGTGGGCAGGCCAAAGATGATCATGCTGGGCTATGCGATTTATCTGGCGATGAGCCTGGGCTTCGCGTTTGCCAGCACGCGCTGGGAAATCGTGGCGCTGTTTCTTCTGTACGGCGTGTTCTACGCGATAGACGAGGCCCAAAACAAAGCCTTTATCGTCGATCTGGAGGCCGAGCGCCGTGGGTCCGCCATCGGCATGTACAACTTTGTGACGGGTACCG
>JANMTF010000365.1:0-6155 GCA_031390175.1 Polaromonas sp. | reverse complement strand
TGCTGCTGGGGTATTGGGCAAAGAAACTGCTGAGTTCGTTAACTGCTATGGTTTCAGTAGCTGATTGCGCATTATTTTGTTGGGCTGGGGGCTGATTTGGCTGTAGCTTCAGGGTAATTTGGTTGAACTGCGCTGCGCGCTGTTCATACTGGGCTACGGCCTGGTCATGGCGGGCCAGGATCTCGGCGGGGAGTTTCTTTTGTTCTAGCTCTTGCCGGGTGGCGGCAAAGTCGGCGCGGGTGGCGGCTTGGGCGCTTTGTTGGCGGCCCAGCAGGTCTTTGAGGTCGGCTACTTGCTGGGCGCGTTGGCTGTCTTGCAGGCGCAATGCCGCGTCTTGCTGGGGGCTGCGCTGGGTCTCTATGCGCATGTTGGGGCCTATGGCGCGGAGGTCTTTGGCATCTTTGTCGCTGGCTTGGCCTGTGCTGGCAGGCTTAGCAGGCAGCGTGGCCAGGCCTCGGGCGCGCAGGTCGGCGTGCAGGGTCTTGGTGATCTCTTCGATGCGGGCGAGATCGGTGCTGGCTTTGTCGGCGGGGCTGGCGGCATCTAGCTGCTTTTGGGCTTGGGCCGCTTCGATGTCGCGGCTCATCAGGTGGATGCGGTTAAGCTGGTTTTGCGCCAGGGGGCTGATGCTTTGCTGGCCTTTGTCTTGGGCTAGTGCGGACAGGGGTTGCAGGACTAAAGCCAACTGGGCGGCGATGACTACTGCGCTGATGGGGCGCAGGACGGGGCGCCAGGCAGTGCGGGTGTTGATGGCAGTACTGTCGGCGTAGAGTGTGTGTTCTTGCTGCATGGGATGTCCCTTGGGCTTATTTTTGGCTATGGGTTACGGCGGTGTGGGCTAGGCTGCCCTTACGGGCACTGCACGGTACCGGCGTTGAGCGTGAAGTTGAGCTTGCTGCCCGCTGGCGGCGCGCTGCCGGTAAAGTCCAGCCGCACGGTGCCTTCGGCGGCCATCCCGTTGGCCAGGTCTGGGTGGGTGATGACCAGGCTGGTGCTTTGGTTGGCCGCCGTGGTTACTACGCTGTGGTTGACGCTTTGGCCTTCGATCTTGAGCAGGCTGGCGGCTATTTTTGCGCTGCCGACATCGCTGGCGCTGGTGACGCTGAGGCGGATGGCGTTGCCGTTTCTGAGCTTGGCCGTGGGTTTGTCGTAGCTGCCTTGGGCGACGATGGCTGCGCCATTGCGTACGGTGAAGACACCTTTGCCTAATGCATCGGTGCTCACTGTCCAGTAGTAGGTGGTGCCCGATGTCCAGTCGAGGTTGGCCTGGGTGGACTGGCCTGGGGCGCCGGTGTTGGCACCCAGGCCCCATTCCCAGTCGGCAGCGGGGTTGGCGTTGCCGGGTTTGCCTGCACGTACTTCCAGGCGCTCAGTCTCGGCAAAGGGGGTGAAGCGGCTGGTGCTGACAGTGCCGCCTGCGGGGCAGCTGGGGATGACCGGAGCGCTGACCTGGGCGCTGCGGGTGGCCAGCTCGATGCCGTGGCCTTGCCATTGGGCAGTGAGCAGGGTGTCGAGCCAGTCACCTACCTGGGCCTGGGCTGCTTGCACAGGCCAGCTGGCGGCGCGGGTGCTGGTTTGGCCCACCGCCAGGTCCAGCTTGCTGTCTTGCAGGCTGAGCAGGCTTTGCTGGGTGCGCCGGTTGGTCAGGGTGGCCAGCACGGGCAGGTCTTTCAAGGGTGCGGGGCAGCTGTTGGTGAGGCTGCGGCTTAGGCTCAAGTTGCTGCCTAGCACGGGGCTGGCGCTGCTCAGGGCCAGGTCGCCGCGCAGGCAGATGAGGGCCTGGCATTGGCCGGCTGTGCTGGCCTCTAGGGCCAGGGAGACGGCGGTGCGCGCGGCGGCGACCAGGGCTTGGTTGCCGGCACTGGAGGCGCTTAGGGCTGTCAGGCCCATGAGCTCGTTGGCGGCGTCGATCCACTTAGCAATGGCTTCGGCGTATTTGCCTTGGTTGTGCAGGCTGGTGGCGCTGGCAATGGCAGCCAGGGCGCGGGTCTTGGCGTTGCGCTCGGCCGAGGCTGCGGGCTGCAGCGCTTGCACGGCGGGCAGTGCGGCTTGTACCAGGCTGGTGCCCGAGGCGGCGTGCAGGGTGAAGCTGTAGCTGGCTTGCGGTGTGCTGCTGCCGGTACCGCCCTGCCCTTGGCTGTAGACCTGCACGGGGATGGTGTAGGTGGCGCTGGCGCTGGCCACTGACTCGACGCGTACGCGCCAGGTCAGGGTGGTGCTTTGCTGGGGGGCTAGGCTGACTTGCCAGTTGACCTGGGCGGGCGTGCTGGTGCTGCCGGTGCCGCTGGCAGGGCTACTGCTGGCGGGGGCCAGGTTGGCGCTGCTGTAGCTCAAGGCGGCAGGCAGGCTGATGCTGACCAAAGCAGTGACGCTCTGGCTGGAGGGGTTGCTCAGCAGCAGGCCTTGGGCGCTGATGTCACCTACCGTTAAGGTGCCGGGCACGGTGGTGGTGCCTGCTGGGCTACTCGCCGTGCTACCCACTTGCGCGGCGGTGGTGTTGACCACGTGTGCCAAAGGCAGGTTGACGGTGGCGGTTTGCTGTACGTCCAGGGTGACCATGGCGGCCAGATCGAAGGCGAACAGCATGGCGTTGCCTGCACCGTAGCGGTTGGCGATGATGGCCTGACTAGCAAGGAGCTGACGACGGGTGATGCGGGAGGCGCGGTAACAGCGCTTCTTACAAGTCAATTGGGATATACGCCAATTAAATACTGCGCAAACAGCTACTGAATTCATAGGTAATTGCAGTTAATCAGGATTGCTTTGGTGAGATAAATTTCTGGATAACTTTGCAATGCAAAACCTGACTCTTGGGCCCACCTTACTTCACAGATTTAGTGAATTACGCACAGAGGTGAATTAACGATGAAAGCCAAATACCATCGAGTTGAATTCAATAGTATTCATCGTATTCATACAAATCATACTCACTACCCGACAACCAAAACCCGGCTTCATAGCTTCCAGAGCATACCGAACCATCTTGATGCGTCAAAATTAATCCGCTATATTCGGCGCTAGTTTGATAACTCATATCAAACAATAGTTTTGCCAACTGAATGAGTGCATTCGATGTACTTTGAAAAACAATTGCTGATTGAACCCAATCTGGTAAATCGTAATCCAATCGAGTTTGCTTATGATCTCTAGAATCAATAAAACCAAACCAAGGCAAGCAGTCTGCTCTAAGCCGAGTCGCGATACTAGATACTGCTTCACAAGCAAAAATCACTGATTGAATATTGATACCGGATGCAAAACTAGCCACGTTCAATTTTTTGGGAATTACTATTGCATTAATTTCGGCAGTATTTTTTCTAACCAACTTGAGCACAATGTCTTTTTCTGAAGTTGATAAAGAAATTTTAGCCAAAATTAAAGCAAGCTTCCGATACTCGGCATGATCGCCAATAAGTTCAATCACTGGAATTTTAGCTGCCGCATTGTTACCAAATTTTCTAAAGTATCCTTGTAAATTAATGCTTGAATTTTGGAAAAAATTTAAATCACCATCTAAATCAGAAGATGAAATGACACAACTGCGAGTATCACTTGCGATTTGATTTTTTTCAATTTTCATGTGAAACTTTCAATGCCTTTAATTTGTTAAGGCTGCCCCAGCATTGACCACAAAGTCAACTCGAGTCGCATCTGCTCTATTTCTTTGATCCTCACCTGGCGTGGTGCCAAAACCACCAAAATCACGAGGTATAGATTTACTGAAAACAGCGCAAACACCACCGGCACTAGCCCAATCATTAATTTTTTGATCAAGAATTAAAAAATATGGTGCTCTACGAGTTAATTCAGCGCCACTTAGTTTTGACTGTAATGCGAGAATTTTCGCCTTCGCTTGAGCAACAGACAAAGGTTCAGCTTGAGCCCATTTTTCGCTTTTAGTTATCCCTGTACCTTCACCAGTTATAGCGCCTGAAAGATCCATGCCTTGCGCTTGAATAGATCCTCGATGACAATCCTTACTACTCTTACCGCATTTACCGCCACTGGCCGCAGTAGCTGGAAACGTCAAGAAAGTGATACCCACAATCACCATGGCTTGCGCAAGCCATGGCGCTGCAGGAGGAGCAGCAACAGCACCTAATGCCAGTCCGGCTTCCGCAGCCAGCCCCACAGCAATGCGCAACGCAGCTTGTGTAAGTATGCGTTGCGCGATGGATTCCAACAAAGGTTGCATCTTGATTTCGCAGCTTTCAAATTCACCGCCGTTTGTTCCACCCCCAATGATATAGGCACCTGCCCCAGTTTCAGGGTCAACTGCCACATAGGCTTGACCCCGCCAGCGTCCCATCGTAACAGGCGCTTCTTGCGCCATCACTTGCCAGCCGTTACCTACAGCATTGGCAATTTGTTGTTTTATGCTTTGCGAGATAGTGGCTACAGCCAGATAGTCGTTTAAATTTTCAGCGGTCAGTTGCCATAGTGGAATGCCTACTTCATTGGCTGCGTTCAGGGCGCTCACGGCTGAAACACCACCGCCGGGGGCTAGATCTAGCAAGTCTTCAAATATTTTTCCCTCTAAGTAAGAATTATTCAAGCCAATGTTTTTGACGTAATTTAGCGTATCTACAGGATCGTTATTTTTGGCTATTGCTGACAGCGACAGGCGTCTTACGTCAATGGCATAGCTAGAGAAGTTGCCCGATCTAGGAATGCCCCATGAATAAACAACAGACAGAGGGCTGGTAAACATGCCTACAGATGTGCGCCGGTAACCGACAGCACCCATTTGAGCCGCAATGATCGCATTAGATTCGTGCACGCGCGACCAGTAACCGATGGCAAAGTGGTTCAAGTTTTCCAGAGCTGTATCCGGGTTGACCGCTTGCGCACGCTTGCCAACATCTGCGAATGTCATTCCTACGGCATCTACACCAAATACGATGGCATCGCCGACTGCGTTTTCGTATTTAAAGTCTTCCTCGACGCTGCCAAAATTGGGGCCTTCCAGCACATAGTTCCACCATTGCACATCACCCATGCGCTGCGCGGGTGTCTCCGCCAAGATTACGTCGTCAAGTTTGAACTGAATTTTTTGACGAATGAGATACAGTGGAAGTGACGTCGCGTTGTTTGCGACGTACTGGGCAACCAAATCTTGATCCATAGTGGTTGCGCCAACAGCAGACGCTGAAATTCTCTTTGACGTAGCTTGGGTTAACAATAACTTCTGGGACAGCATTGGACTGTCACTTGCTTTGTCGTAATCACTTGCGAACAGTTTGAAGGTAACTTTCCAGCGCATTGAATCGGGCAAATCTGCCGCTTCAGTACCCAAGCTGACCACCGGATAAGGTAAGGTTCCTGCTAACAGCGAGTACGTTTGGGTCACGATGCTTTGCGTACCAAGCACATCACCTACGGTCGAGCTGACACCTGTGGGTGTGCTATTGATATAGGCTTGCAACTGGTTTTGGTAGCTGCGCAGTTGGGTTTGCAAGGCCCCTTGGTTGAGGTTTTGCACGTAGTTGACATTGCTGGTCGCGCCCAGTTGCGCAGCATTCAATACCGCATTGGTATCCAGTGGTACCTGGGTCTTCAAGTCCATGCCTTGCGTGTAGCTGTACTGCTTGAAGCTGGCATCCAGGGGTACCCAGGCGTTGAGCTGGCCGTTGGGGTTGACGTGCTGTTTGGGTGTTAGGTTGTAGCCACCGTCTTTAGCCCCTCGGCTGGGGGCCCAGTTGACATAAGCATTGACCCAGACATGTTCCATGCGCACCTTGGCAAAGCGACCGCCCTCCACTATGCCTCGGTTGGCGATGCCGCCTTGGCCTAGCAGTTGCAGGGCGGCCTCGGGCTTGGTCACGCCGCCTACCCAGTTCATGGCTTGCTCGGTGGTGATGTCGATGGTGCCAAACTGGTAGCGGGCCGGGATGCCTGCAGCTCTGAGCAGGGCGATCTCCAAGCTGGCGATGTCGGTGCTGTTACCGCGCTGGCTTTTTAAGGTGCCGTCTGCACCCTGGATACTGCCCCAAGTGGGCAGCCACTGGAGAGTATTGCGCACCCAGTTGTGAATTTGTACGGGGTTGTTGCCCAGTTCCAGGGCTTTGGCTTTGATGGCAGGGGTGAGCTTGACCTCGGCGGTCTCGGCTAAATCGGCGGCTGTGGGGGCTACGCCAGGCTCAGGCAGTTGGGTG
>JANMTF010000355.1:0-1777 GCA_031390175.1 Polaromonas sp. | reverse complement strand
TTGCGCCACGATAACTTTGGGGCCTTTTTCTTTTGTAGTCAGCGCCTCACGCAGCACATCACGCATTTGCGTCAGGCTGTAGGTGTTGGTCACGGTTTTAGCCCAGTGCACACCCACACCGCGCACGGCTTTTTCAATCGGATTATTGGTGTTGCGGATGGCGTTGACGGCTTTGGACGACAGTACGTCTTGCCCACCCGTGGCCGCCGAGTAACCGTTGTCAATCACCATCAGCACGTTGTCGGTCTGGTTGAACACCGCATTACCCACGCCACTGGTCAGCCCGTTGTGCCAAAAGCCGCCATCGCCCATCATGGCAATCGTGCGTTTCGACGTGTCGGTGGTGTTGAAGGCCGAGGCACCCGCCCAGCCCAGGCCATAGCCCATGGTGGTCGCGCCGATGTTGAAGGGCGGCAGGATGGAGAACAAATGGCAGCCAATGTCGCAACTGATGTGGTGCTTGCCCAACTCGCGCTCGATGAGCTTCATGGCGGTAAAAATGGGGCGCTCCGGGCAGCCGGTGCAAAACGACGGCGGCCTGCCCTGCACCTGCGCCACGGCGGCTTGGATGGCAAAGGCTTTGGGATTGCCTTCCAGCGTGGCCAGGCCGGTGGATGCAGGCTGAGCGCCTTGGGGCAAGTCGCGCCCTTCCAGCAGCGCAGGTGCATATTTTTCAATAAACCGAGCCACAGCTTTCAGCACCACGCCACCCGTGTATTCCCCGGCCATGGGCAACAGGTCTTTGCCGTGGATGCGGGTTTGCACATCAGCGCGGCGCAAAATGGTGTTGACGTTCTGCTCAATAAAGTCAGGCTGACCTTCCTCCACCAGCAAGATGCCGCGCTTGCCTGCGCAAAAGCGCGTGAACTCCGCATCGATCAGCGGGTAGGTGATGTTCAGCACATACAGCGGTACACGCGAGTTGCCAAACGCATCCGCCAGGCCCAGCAGCTCCAGCGAACGCAGCACACTGTTGTACAAGCCGCCCTGCATGACGATGCCAAAGTCTTGCGCGTCTTCGGCAAAAAACTCGTTGACCTGGTGGTCTTGGATAAACTTGACGGCTGCGGGCCAGCGCTCGGTGATTTTCTCCTGCTCCTGCGCATAGCTGGCGGGCGGCAGCACGATGCGGCTGGTGTCACGCTGCGGGTGGTTGATGGCATCTTTGAGTGTGAACGCGGGACGCTTGTTGGCCTTGGTGGCAAAGCGGCCATGCACGTGGCAGGCACGGATGCGCAGCTCCAGCATCACCGGGGTTCGGCTGGCTTCGGACAGCTCAAAACCCATTTCCACCGCACGCACAATGCTCTCCAAGTTCGGGCGCGGGTCAATCAGCCAGACCTGCGACTTCATGGCAAACGCGTGTGAGCGCTCCTGCATGATGCTCGAACCCTCGCCATAGTCCTCGCCCACAATCAGCATTGCACCCCCCATGACACCGCCCGATGCCAGATTGGCCAGCGCGTCAGACGCCACGTTGGTACCCACGGTGGCCTTGAAGGTCACCGCACCGCGCAGGGGGTAGTTGACCGAAGCCGCCAGGGTGGCGGCAGCGGTCGCCTCCGACGCGCTGTGCTCAAAATGTACGCCGAGTTCTTGCAAGATGTCGTTGGCATCGGTCAGCACATCCATCAGGTGCGAAATCGGCGCGCCCTGGTAGCCCGCCACATACGACACGCCTGATTGCAGCAGCGCCTTGGTGACGGCCAAAATGCCCTCACCGCGAAACTCGTCGCCATCGCCCAGGCGCAGGGTTTGGACTTCTTTGGTAAATGAT
>JANMTF010000291.1:0-3784 GCA_031390175.1 Polaromonas sp. | reverse complement strand
TGCACCGGCGCAGCGTTAGAGGGCACCAGGCCGCGCACGCCGTTGTACACCTGGGCGATGTGGGCCATATCTTGCGCCCCATCTCCGCTCAAAACCATAAAGTCCCGCACTGACACTTCGCGCGAACCATAGTCCAGTTTGATCAAGCAGACCGGCACGTTCGCCTTGAGCGCCGTTTGGTAAAAACCACTGCGCCAACCTGGGTTGTATTTACGTGAGCCCTCTGGTGCCAGGCCTAGCCAAAAATACGAGTGATCGGCTTTGTGCTGCTCAAGCAGTCGGGTGGCCTGCCCCACTACACCGCCTGCCATGGTCCGCAGCACCGGCACACCGCCAATCCAACGCAACCAGCGGCCGAACAGGGGAATGCGAAACAAAGTATCTTTACCCCAAAACATCACCTGCACGCCGCAGGCCCATTTGGCCAAAAACATCACCGCTGCATCCCAGTTGCTGGTATGCGGATAGACCACTATGACACCCTGCAAAGTGGGAAAACCTTCAAAATGCACTCGCCATCCGATCAAGCGCAAGAGGCCACGCGCCAACATGCTGCCCTCAAACTGGTAAGCATGGGGTTTTGCAAAATCACCCTCGCCAGGGCTTGGGCTATCCATAATTTTAGGCACAGATGACGTCATAGCACGAGCACTAATCCATCACGGCTTGATGGCGCGGTAGCCAATGTCTCGGCGGTACTGCGCCCCATCAAAATGAATGGTGCTGGCAATATCGTGCGCGCGTTGCTGCGCTTTTTTGACCGTCTCGGCGAGCACAGTAACGCACAGCACCCGCCCACCGCTAGTGAGCGTAGCGCCGTCTTGGGCCACGGTGCCTGCATGGAAAACCATGCTGTCTTCACCCACGGAGGAGTCTTTGCCTGGCAGTCCGGTGATCAAATCGCCTTTGCGCGGTGACATGGGGTAGCCGTGCGCCGCCATCACCACCCCCAGAGCAGCGCGCCGATCCCACTGCATCTCGATGGTGCCTAACTTTTGCTCGGTAGCGGCCATCAGCACATCCACCAAATCGGTCTTCAGGCGCATCATGATCGGCTGGGTTTCCGGGTCGCCCATGCGGCAGTTAAATTCCAGCGTTTTCACCTTGCCATCGGGCGTGATCATCAAGCCTGCGTATAAAAACCCGGTGTAATTGATACCGTCTTTGTCCATCCCTCTGATGGTGGGCAAAATGACCTCGCGCATCGCCCGGGCATGGACATCAGGCGTCACCACTGGCGCGGGCGAATAGGCGCCCATGCCGCCGGTATTGGGGCCTTGGTCGCCGTCCAGCAGGCGCTTGTGGTCTTGGCTGGTGGCCAAAGCTGCGACGTTTTTGCCATCGCACAGCACAATAAAGCTTGCTTCTTCGCCTTGCAAAAACTCCTCGATCACCACCCTGGCTTCGCCGTTATGCACCACGCCTAGCGAGTTGTCCAGCAGCATGAAGTCAATCGCATCGTGCGCCTCTTGCAACGTCATGGCCACCACCACGCCCTTGCCTGCGGCCAGGCCGTCGGCCTTCACCACGATCGGTGCGCCTTTTTGGTCTACATAGGCATGCGCCGCTGCCGCATCGGTAAAGGTTTCAAACTCGGCCGTGGGTATGCCGTGGCGCTGCATAAAGGCTTTGCTAAAAGCTTTAGAACTCTCTAGCTGCGCGGCGGCGCGCGTGGGGCCAAAGATCCGCAGGCCGTGCTTGCGAAACTCGTCCACCACACCGGCTGCCAGCGGGGCCTCTGGGCCCACCACCGTGAGCGCTATTTTTTCAGTAGCTGCCCATGCACGCAGTTCTTCGGGCGTAGACTGGCTAATACTTTGAAACCGCGCATCCAGCGCAGTGCCGCCGTTGCCTGGAGCCACAAATACCTTGTGTACCTTGGGGCTTTGCGCCAGCTTCCAGGCCAGAGCATGTTCGCGGCCACCGCCGCCTATGATTAAGATTTTCATTCTGAAATTTTCACTATGACAGTTCTGCGTTATGGAACACGGCTTGCGTGTCGTCCATATCTTCCAATACATCGAGTAATTTTTGCATGCGCGCTGACATGTCTGCGTCCATCGCCACGGTGTTTTCAGCGCGCATGGTGACTTCGGCAATCTCAGCTTTGAATCCCGCCAATTCCAAGGCGTTTTTTACCGCCTCAAACTCGCCCACGGAGGTAAGCACCTCAATGCCGCCCTCCTCGTCGGTAATCACGTCCTCTGCACCCGCTTCCAGCGCCACTTCCATCACTTTGTCTTCATTCACACCCGGTGCGAGCAATATCTGCCCGCAATGCTTGAACTGGAAGGCCACCGAACCCTCGGTACCCATGTTGCCGCCGTGTTTGCTGAACGCGTGGCGCACCTCGGCCACGGTGCGCACCTTGTTGTCAGTCATGGTGTCCACCAAAATCGCGGCACCACCAATTCCGTAGCCTTCATAGCGAATTTCTTCGTAGTGCACACCTTCGAGGTTACCAGTGGCTTTGTCGATATTGCGCTTCACGGTGTCGGCTGGCAAATTGACGGCTTTGGCCTTTTCTACGGCCAAGCGCAGGCGCGGGTTGGTGCCTAAATCGCCCCCACCGATACGCGCCGCCACCGTAATTTCCCGAATCACCCGTGTCCAAATCTTGCCGCGCTTATCGTCTTGGCGACCTTTACGGTGCTGAATATTTGCCCATTTACTATGACCTGCCATGACTGTCCTTATGCACTCGCATTACTTATCTAATACCTTGATTTTACTTTTATATACGCCGGCCATGGACAACAACTTGGGTCTGCAGGCGCTCTATGTGATTTGTAGTGGGCAGATTCAGCGTGCAGGCAAATGGGGTCAGATCAAAATTCAGGACGACCCGCTGTTCGGAGCACGAAAGGCCGCAACGAAATTGTGCTCTGACCCCTTTTGCGTAATTTCCGGCGCGTCGGGTCATTCTCTCTCCCTTCTGCGCGCGAAAAGTCCTTGGCGCAAGCCGCGCGGCCTGTGCGGTTGACTTTTCAAAAAAAAGGAGAGGAGGGAAGACCCGGCGCGCCCTAGGAGTCTGGGCTGCAGAAGGATGTCGGTCTAAACCGGCGAGCAATCGGTACCATGCAGCGATACCGTCGTCGCCAATAGCTACGGCTATTGGCTAGCCAGTATCACCACATGCTCCTCGATTTTCGCCAGTTTATCCTCGACACCTTCTGCCGCCCAGACTCCCATGCTGCCCGCCACCAGTTCACTGCGAATTCCATAGAGAAAAATTGTTTAAAAAAGTATAATATTTTAAAAATATGCCAAAAAAATACAGTTTTTCGTTAAATAATTCACTAATTTATCCGAAAAAATCGTCAGGTACATAAATTCGCATAATTTAGTGTACTTCGCAGGCTTGTCGAAAGCCTTTGCGCCACGAAAAAGTGCTGAAAAACACGGTTTTGAGGCCTTTTTAAGATACTAATCGGTCTGCAGCCCCATAGAATGATGCGGGAGCAGCTCCTGAATGTGTAGCGCACTGAAATGCCCCAACACGTGCCTGCAGTGGCATCCAGGCGTTCGTGGATGCCTACGGGCGGCCAGAACAACCCGCCAGCCCAGCAGGTCACAGCAGCCTGCATTCCCCTACCTGCTCGCGCTGCGCGGGCATCGCGCACCCGAAGTAGAGCGGTCACAGTAGCCTGCAAACCCCCTACCTGCTCGCGCCAGAGTGTGTGCCATGGGTATGCGCCCCAATCAGGATGTCGGGCTGGAAGCACGGAAAAATTGGGTACAAAACCTGGATCAAGCGCTCACAAGCGAGAACCCAATTTTGAGT
>JANMTF010000279.1:0-6521 GCA_031390175.1 Polaromonas sp. | reverse complement strand
ATGCGCCCCAATCAGGGCTGCGGGCTCGAAGCACGGAAGAATTTGGATCAGGCAATGTGCTTGTTTGAGCCGAAGGCGAGTTTGCACATTGACCCAAATTTTGAGCACTGCAGATGCTCCCCCGAAGGGGCCGCAGACCGGGGCGCATACCCATGGCACACGCTCTGGCGCGAGCCGCGAGGTCTGTGCAAGAGACTCTTGGTGCGCAGAAGGGGGGACTAAGTCAAGCGCCGGAAACTACGCAAAAGGGGTCAGAGCAAAATTTCGTTATGGCGTTGCGCGCTCCGAGCAGAGGGTTGTCCTGAATTTTGATCTGACCCCATTTGCTTCTTTGCGTCTAACATTTGCTTCTATGGCCCCATTTGCTGCCACGCAGGATCTGCCCACTACAAATCACATAGAGCCAAAAAATTGACCACCGCAGCGGTCACTATGGCGCCTTGGTCTTTGTGCGGTGAATGCCCGCATCGCTCTATTTTTAATAGCTTCTCTCTCAATATTCTATGGGTCTGCAGACCTTTTTTTCTTAAGTAATCGCTTCCCAAAGCATCCAGCTGAGCCATCGTGCCATAGGCATCGTCATAGCCCTGTATACCCAGCAGCGGGCAGCTAATTTGCGCGCCATCGGCAACGATATTGAAGCTGCGAAAAGCTTCGCTCAGCCACACATCGTTCCACTGCCAAAAGGCGCAGTCCACTTCGGCATGAAAGCGCGCCAGCTTGCTGCGCAAATCGGTTGTCTCATAGGCCACACGCGCCACCTCGATGCTGCGCAGGCTCACGTCTTCTACAAACAAATGCGGTGCCATGGCAATGCAGGCGCTGCTGGGGAAACGGCTGGCGTACAGCAGGGCGATGGTTGCACCGTCTGAGTGGCCCAGCAATACCGGTTTGTCTATGCCGCAGACGGCCAGCAGGGCGGGCAGCACCGTCCACGCCTCATAGTGCATGTAGTCGGGCAGCAAACGGCCTGCGCGCTGGCCGTTGCGGGTATGCGCCGGGCTGTGCACATCGGGTACAGCGTCAGACTGGCCATAGCCCCGCCGCGAATACACCAAGCCCGCGCGGCCGGTAGCTGTGCACACCTGCGCCGGAAAATCCCGCCACATCGCCACCGAGCCCAGGCCTTCGTGCAAAAACACGATGGGTGCCAAAGCGCCATCGCCAGCAATGCGCTGCACTTCAAGATTCACGCCCAATATTTGCATGGTTGGCATGCGGTGCATTGTGCCGTAAGCCGGTACACGCTTACTTTGCGGTAAATGTGACTGCGTCGTAAGTGTATGCAGGCCGTTTGGGACCTCATACAAGGGCTAACGGGTACACTTAGGGGTTGTGCGCGCAAGCCTTGCTGCATTGCACCATTTTCTTGGGACGTGATTTTGATTCGTAGACTGTTTTTTGGGCTCGCCGCCCTGTGGATGGCCTTGGCTGCTGATGCCCAGGCTGGCACTGCCTCTCACCCGGTTTTTGTGCTCAATTCGCTGGATGCCAATATCAGTGTGATCGACCCCCTCACCTGGACGGAGACGCAGCGCATTCCCACTGGCAAGCAGCCACACCACCTGTACCTCACGCCCGACGAGAAATCGGTGATTGTGGCCAACGCGGGGAGCGATTCCCTCACGTTTATCGACCCCAAGACGGCGCAGGTCCAGCGCACGATCAAAGGCATCATTGATCCTTACCACCTGCGCTTCTCCCCCGACATGAAGTGGTTTGTGACGGCTGCCAACCGTCTGAACCATATCGACATTTACCGCTGGGACGGTGCCAACCTCACCTTGGCCAAGCGTATCGCCACCGCCAAGACCCCCAGCCACATGTGGATCGACACCAAGTCCACCACCGTCTACAGCACCATGCAAGACAGCAACGAGCTGATTGCCATCGACCTGGCCAGCCAAACCGTGCGTTGGCGCGTAGGCACTGGCGAGATGCCAGCCGACGTGTTTGGCACCCCGGATGACCGCTTTATCCTTGTCGGCTTGACCGGCAGCCACAGCGTGCAGGTGTTTGACGTGTCGGGCAAAGAGCCCAAGCTGCACAAAATGGTGAAAACCGGCTTGGGCGCGCACGCCTTTCGCGCTGTGGGCGACAAGCGCCATGTGTTTGTGAGCAACCGCGTGGCCAACACCATCAGCAAAATGGACCTGCAAACTCTCGAGGTGGTAGCGAGTTTCGCCGCACCCGGCGGGCCCGATTGCATGGATGTGTCAAGTGATGGTAAATTGCTGATGGTGACCTCGCGCTGGGCCAAAAAGCTTACCGTGATCGACACTGAAACGCGCAAAATAGTGCGCCAAGTTAACGTAGGACGCTCACCCCATGGAGTTTGGACCCTTGACCACGCTGGCCGCCAATAAGCGCTCGGCCCGTTATCTGCTAGGCGCTACGTTTATAGTAGCTGCTTGCGCAATTCCCCATTGGGCAAGCGCCCAGTTGTCTGGTAAAAAGACTACTCCAGCAGCCCCCGCTGCGCCGCCCAACGCACCCCTACCCAGCTGCGACAAGCCGCTGTACCTCACGCTGGACACCGGCCACATGGAAGTAGCGCCCATGATGGCCGGCGTGCTGAACAAGCACCAGGTCAAAGTGACCTTCTTTGTGGCCAACGAGGCGACCAAAGACGAGAAGGGCTCCATGAGCTTTGAGTGGGGCCAAAAATTTTGGGCCCAGCGCGGCCAAGAGGGCCACGACTTTGCCTCCCACACCTGGGACCATGTCTACTGGAAGGGCGATGCCGCTGGCATAGCCCCCGCCTTTATAGTGCAGCCCAGCGCTGGCGCATTTGCAGGCCGCAGCTTTACCTGGGAACCAAAAAAATACTGCGAGCAAATTGTTCAGGCGCGCGAGCGCATTGAAGAATTCACCAACAAAAAAGCCCTGCCCATCTGGCGTGCCCCCGGCGGCAAAACCTCGGCCAAACTGATCGACATGGCCGAGGCCTGTGGCTATAAACACGTAGGCTGGGCCCCTGCAGGCTTTTTGGGTGACGAGCTGCCCAGCCAGAGCGCCAGCAACGACGCCCTGCTGAAAAAAGCCCTTAAAGACATCAAAGGCGGCGATATTTTGATGGCCCACCTGGGCATCTGGTCGCGCAAAGACCCTTGGGCCCCAGCCGTGCTCGAGCCTTTGATCGTCGGCCTGAAAGAAAAAGGCTTTTGCTTTACCACTTTGCGCCACCATCCTGACTACAAGGCTTGGTACGCGAAGCATCCACTCTGAGCGATCAGTCATGACAGACTGGTTTATTGACACTTTTGCCATCGCCCAGCTGTGGCTGTTTGAGTCTGTGATGCAACCGGTCATGCTGGCCACTGGGCAAAGCGGTGTGCTGGAAGAGGGCTTTAATGGTGCAGGCTGGTTGCTGGTGGGGCTGCTGCAAATTACGGTGATTGCGTGCATTTTTGTGCCCCTGCAGCGCTTGCTGCCGGTGGAAGCCGTGACCAATCGGGCCACCGTGCGCACCGACATGCTCTACACCGCCATCCATCGGCTGGGCTTGTTTCGGGTGGCCTTGTTTTTTACGGTCGATCCTTTGTTTGACGCAGCTTTTGGCGCGCTGCGCCAGCAAGGCATCAGCGGGTTTCATCTGGACCAGTTGCTGGGCATATCGGGTAACGCTTTGCTGGGTTTTCTGGCGTACTTGGTGGCATTAGACTTCGTGGGCTACTGGATTCACCGTGGTCAACACCAACTTAACTGGTGGTGGAAGCTGCACAGCATGCACCACGCCCAGCAGCAAATGACCGTGTGGAGCGATAACCGCAACCACCTGCTTGACGACCTGCTGGTCGACAGCCTGATGGTGCTGGCGGCACAACTGATTGGCGTAGCGCCCGGGCAGTTTATTGCTTTCACGGCCATCACCCAGTTGTCAGAGAGTTTTCAGCACGGCAACCTGAAAATATGGTTTGGAAAAGTAGGCGAGCGCCTGTGGGTCAGCCCCCGCTTTCACCGCCTGCACCACGCCATTGGCATCGGGCATGAGACACCTTCTAAAGTGAGCGCCGACAGGCCGCCCTTAGGCGCGAGGGCCCCCTCGGGGGGCAGCGCAGCACACGAAGTGGCAAGCGTGGGGGCTATAGAACGCAGCGCCGACAGGCCGCCCTTAGGCGCGAAGGCCCCCTCGGGGGGCAGCCCAGCACACGAAGTGGCAAGCGTGGGGGCCACAACCCTGGGTGGACATAACTTTGGGGTTTTGTTGCCTTGGTGGGATAGTTTGTTTGGCACGGCCAACTACGAAAAACGCTTTGACGCTACCGGCGTGCGCGACCAAGTAGAGCAGGGGCGTGACTACGGGCGGGGTTTTTGGAGCCAGCAATGGTTGGGTTTCAAGCGCCTGGCGGGTCGTGCGTAACCTGCCAATGGGGTGCGAAAAGACAGGTAACGCAAAAAACGCAAAAATAAAACAGCCAAAAGCGCAAAAGATAAAAAAACCAACGATGTACCTATGCTGATCAGTAGATCAATTTTGCGCTTTTCGCGTCAGCTTTTAGCCGGCGGTTCACCCTCATTTTTTACCCATGGCCCGTTTCATCCTTATCAACACCTCTCACGCAGGCAATGTGGGTGCAGCCGCCCGCGCACTGAAGGTCATGGGCTTTGACGACATGGTGCTGGTAGCGCCCCGCTGGGCCAATGTGCTGCGCCGGGAAGAAACCATCCAGCGCGCCAGCGGTGCCAACGACGTGCTGGACAAAACCCGCATCGTCGAAACTCTGGACGAAGCGCTGGACGGCGTAGACCATCTGTGCGCCACGGCCATGACCCCGCGCGACTTCGGGCCGCCCACCTATGCGGTGCGTGCTTACTTTGATGCCCTATTACATAAAGAGCTGCTCCCGCAACATTCTCCATGGCTAACGCCCGATATACCTTGTAAAGCAGGAGCTGCTCCAGTGGCGCTAGCAGATGCTGCGGACGCAGCTTTAGCCGCAGCTACAACCACGCCCGCAACGCCACGCATGGCCTTCCTCTTCGGCTCCGAGCGCTTTGGCATGCGCAACGAAGACGTGTACCGTTGCCACGTCGCATTGAGCATCCCCACCAACCCCCAGTTCGGCTCGCTCAACCTGGCCAGCGCTGTGCAGCTGGTAGCCTACGAGTGGCGCCAAGCCTTGGGCGGCTTCGCGGTGCAGGGTGCCACTCCCGCCACCCAAGTGGCCGATGCCCGCGCTGTCAGCGGTCTATTAACGCACCTGGAGCAAGCCCTGGTGCACATAGGCTACCTTGATCCCGCAGCGCCCAAAAAGCTCATGCCACGCCTCAACGCACTGCTCAACCGGGCCGAGTTGCGTGACGAAGAGGTTCATATCCTGCGCGGTGTGGCCAAAGCCATGCTTCAAGCCCAGCCTAAAATTCATCATGCATCTGACGCGATAGACCAAGCCACATAGCCTGTACGTATATCGCCACCGCCAGCACCTATACCCGACTAAAACAGTACACTACCCAGCATGTTCTCACGCCTGCGCTCCGATATCCAATGCATCCTCGACCGCGACCCCGCTGCCCGCAGCACCTGGGAGGTGCTCACCTGTTACCCCGGCCTGCATGCCTTGGTGCTGCACCGGCGCGCGCACTGGTGCTGGACGCATGGTTTCAAGTGGCTGGGCCGCTTCATCTCGCACATTGCGCGCGGGCTGACGGGCATTGAGATCCACCCCGGTGCCGTCATTGGCGAGCGGGTGTTTTTCGACCACGCCATGGGCGTAGTGGTGGGCGAGACCGCCGAGATTGGCGACGGCTGCACCATCTACCAAGGCGTCACCTTGGGCGGCACGTCGCTGTACAAAGGGGCCAAGCGCCACCCCACGCTGGGCAAAGACGTGGTGGTCAGCGCGGGGGCCAAAATACTGGGCGGCTTTGAGGTGGGCGACGGGGCCAAGATCGGCAGCAACGCCGTGGTCATCAAACCCGTGCCTGCGGGTGCCACGGCAGTAGGCATCCCGGCGCGCATCATCCCGTCCAAAGAAGGCCACAGCGCCGACGTGACCACGCAGGATAAGAAGTTTTCAGCCTACGGCATCACGCAAGACGACGACCCGCTCAGTCTGGCCATGCGCGGCTTGGCCGACAACGCCAGCAGCCAGGAGGCGCAAATTGCGCTCTTGTGGCAAGCGATAGAAAAACTCTCCGAGAGCCAGTCCCGCCCCGACTGCGTGCCGGGCAATGCGGCGGTACACGCGCGCTTTGAGGGTCAGAAAATAACCGACTTGCTGGGCAAATAAGCCTCTTGCGGCGTCGGTCGCCGTGGGTTGGCGGTGACTACGTCGTTTTGTACTGCATCGGGTCGATTTCGTCCGTTCGTTTTGTACGTTATCAGGCCGATGTCGACTGTTCGTTTTGTACGGGATCGGGTCGATGTCGCCCGGTCGTTTTGTACTGGATCAGGCCGACGGTGCTACTTCAGCTCCGCGGCTGTCCCCCGCGTTGGCCTAGGGCCAACAGCTGTGCGCCCGTGAAGGCGCTACGTTAGCACGGTGAAAGTCCGTGTCAGGGTAAGCCAAGGCCCT
>JANMTF010000230.1:0-9011 GCA_031390175.1 Polaromonas sp. | reverse complement strand
GTGAGCAAAAAGATGATCAGCAGCACCAGCATCACGTCCACCAGGGGCGTGGTGTTGATCTCGGCCATCCAGCCGTCCTCATCGTCGCTGCTGTCTTGGGCGGTATAGATGGACATGGGCTTAGCTCTGCTCGGAGACTTGTGGCTTGGTCTCTGAAAACTTGACCTCAGAAGCCTTGGCATCAGACGCTTTGGTGGTATCGCCACTGTAGGTGGTGGCCAGCAGCAAGATGTGCAGCTTGGCACCAAAGCTGCGCATGGATTCGAGTGCGAGTTTATTTTTGCGCAGCAGCCAGTTGTAGCCGAACACGGCGGGCACGGCCACAGCCAGGCCGATGGCGGTCATGATGAGGGCCTCGCCCACGGGGCCGGCCACGCGGTCGATAGACGCTTGACCAGATGCGCCGATTTTGACCAAGGCTGTGTAGATGGCCCACACTGTGCCAAACAGACCCACAAAGGGCGCGGTAGAGCCGATGGTGGCCAGCATGGCCATTCCTTCTTGCATGCGCGTCTGCACTTTGGACAGTGCCTGCTCGATGGCGCGGATGGTCCAGGTGTCGTAGACCACGCGAGGCTTGAGGGCCAAAAACTGGCGCGCTGCCTCGTGCCCTGCGTCGGCTACAAAGCGCAGGGGGTTGTCTGCACTGAGCTTAGCCACATTGGCTGAAAAGTTGTGCACTTGGCTGAAGGTGTCGTGCGCCTCGCCGCTTTGGTTTTTAAGCTTGCGCAGCTCCAAGTATTTGGTGACCAGCACATACCAACTGGCGATAGACATGATGGCCAACAGCAGCAAGCAGCCTTTGGCCACCCAGTCGCCTTGCGACCAAATGGCACCCAGGCCGTAGGGGTTGGCCGCAGTGCTTGCACCAGCAGATACGGTGGAGGTGACGGTAGAGAGGGTTTGAGCAAATGCGGTGCTCACGAATGCTAGGGTCATTTTTTACATTTCTCCTCAATAATGCTTTTAAGTAGGGGGCCTATGGCCAAGAGGCCTTGGTAGGTTCCATCGGGGTTGACTTTAAGGCAGTCCACGTTGCCTGCACTTTCCATGCCTTCGGCCATGGCATCGCGCGGCTTTCGACGCAGTTGCTCGTTGGCCATCTCGGACAGGCTGCGCTGCGGCGTGGCCAACGGGGGGCGGTAGGGGTATGCGGGCTGGGTGCGCGGCAAGCCCAGGTCCAGCGGCGGACGGCTGGTGGCAGTGCCCGGTGCTGGCAGGCCTGCGCTGCCGGGCGTGCCCCAGCCTGAGCCCACCCCACCGGGCACGCCGCCCGGCGCGCCAGACGCTGCACCCGCCGCCGCACCGCTGGCAGCGCCAGTGGCCCCACCGGATGGGGCACCTGCAGCGGCACCGGGTGCGGCTGTGCCTGCAGATGGCGCGCTGGCAGGCCCTGGTGTGCGAACTGCGGCGGCGCTGGGTGCTGGGGATGCATTGGCTGGGGCTGTGGGAGCTGGCGCTGCGGCAGCTGGGGCGGTGGTGGGCGGTGTAGCTGGTGCGCTTGGTACCGCTACTGCACGAGCGGGAGCGGGTGGGATAGGTGCGGGCGCCGGTGTAGGAGCGGGCGCCGGTGTAGGTGCGGGCGCCGGCGTAGGAGTGGGCGCCGGCGTAGGAGTGGGCGCTGGAGCCGGTACAGGCGCTGGCAAAGGTACCGGGGCTGGAGCAGGCGTTGGCGCGGGTATAGGCACGGGCTGAGGTAGTGGCGGCGCAACGGGTGGAGGGACGGGCGCTGGCACCGTCGGAACTGAGGGCTCCGGCGGTGGCGTTGGTGCGGGAACTGGTGCTGGTGCTGGTGCTGGCACAGGCGGGGCTGGCGGCGGGGGCGGCGCTGGGGTTGGCTTCGGAGCGGGCGCGGGTGCTGGCGGTACAGGCACCGGGGCTGGCGGCGCTGGTTCGGGTACTGGCGCTGGTACTGGTTCAAGTACGGGCGGCGGCACCGGAACCTGCACCACGGCAGGTTCAGGCGTTTTCTCGTCTGGCGGGTCTATGGGTTTGGACTGCACAGCTACCGGCTCTTCTCCCACACGTACCGCAGTTTGCACTGGCAGCACGGGCGCGCGGCGCGGGGCTGCCCTGGCCCGCGCAGGCTTGATCGGTGCGATTTGCTGGGTTACCTCTAGCGGTGTGCTTTGCTGCGCCACCAAGGGCGGCAAGCTCAACTGCGCTGCGGTTTGGCGCGCACGCCGGGCATTGATCCCGCGCTGCGTATCCGCAGCTTGCGCGCTGGCGGAAGCGCTAGTGCTGGCATTCGCGGCATCGTTGCGAAAAATTTGCACCACCATCGTTCGCACAGCTTGCTGCAAGGGCCAGTACAAGTTGGCCAGCCACAACAACGCCAAGTGCACCACCAGCACACCCAGCCAAACGCCGGGACGCTTGCGGGCGGCGGGCAGGTCGAGGGTGCGAAATAGGGGCTGAGGCATAGGCAGAAGGTAGGCTTATATGTTCTCATACCCCGTACAATCTAGGGTTTCCACGCATATTGTCCCACCGACCACGATGCCCCTAGAGTTTGGGGGCTCAGAGATTCAAAGCGACCCGCCCTGTGACAGCCACCCATACCCCTCTGTTAGCCACATTCCTGGGGGGCCGTGCGCTCTCTGCCTCCAAAACCACCCTGCTGTTGGCCCAAGCCCAGCAAATTGCCCCGCAAGTCACGGCCGTGGCAACCCAATGGGTGCACTGGGTGCAATCCGACGCTGCGCCCGACGCCACAACCTTGGCCAAACTGCAAGCCCTGCTGACCTATGGTGAGCCCGCTGCTACCGTCAGTGCAGGCGAGCTCATCTTGGTGATGCCGCGCCTGGGCACCGTGTCGCCCTGGGCCTCCAAAGCCACCGATATTGCCTGCAACTGCGGTTTGCGCATCCACCGGGTAGAGCGTGCCCTGCACTACACACTCACGCTGAAAAATCCCCTGCTGGGCAAAGCCAGCTTAAAACCTGAGCAACGCGATGCACTGGCCGCCCTGCTGCATGACCGCATGACCGAGTCGGTGGCCTTTGAGCTTGAGGCACCGCGCGCCCTGTTCACGCCGCTGCAAGCTGCGCCGATGCAGTATGTCGATGTCCTCCAAGAAGGCCGCACTGCGCTAGAAAAAGCCAACGCCGAGTTTGGCCTGGCATTGGCCGAAGACGAGATTATCTACCTGGTAGATGCCTTTACTGGCCTGGCACGCAACCCGACCGACGTAGAGCTGATGATGTTTGCCCAGGCCAACAGCGAGCACTGCCGCCACAAGATTTTCAACGCCCAGTTCACCATCGACGGGCAAGCGCAAGACAAAAGCCTGTTCGGCATGATACGCAACACCCACGCGCTGGCCCCGCAGCACACCATCGTGGCGTATTCCGACAACTCCTCCGTCATGCAGGGCCATGTTTCTGAAGCCTTTTATGCCACTAGCCCAATAGATAATCGCGGGAGCAGCTACGAAAAACATAGTAGCCTGCGGCATGTGCTGATGAAGGTAGAGACGCACAACCACCCCACCGCCATCAGCCCCTTCCCCGGTGCCAGCACTGGTGCAGGTGGCGAGATCCGCGACGAAGGTGCAACCGGCCGCGGCGCCAAACCCAAAGCCGGTCTATCAGGTTTTACCGTGTCTGATTTAAATGGTGATTTAAATGGTGTCAGATCACATTTAAATTCCGCCAGCTTTCCGTCTCACATGGCCACACCCTGGCAGATCATGACCGAAGGGCCGCTAGGCGCAGCCGCGTTTAACAACGAGTTTGGCCGCCCTAACCTCAACGGCTACTTCCGCGCCTTTGAGCAGACCATCGCAGGCCAGCGCTGGGGCTACCACAAGCCCATCATGATTGCGGGCGGCATCGGCACCATTGATGCGCAGCTGACACACAAGATCGAGTTTCCCGCTGGCTCGCTGTTAATTCAACTGGGCGGCCCCGGCATGCGCATTGGCATGGGTGGCAGCGCCGCCAGTTCGATGGCATCGGGCACTAACGCCGCGTCGCTGGATTTTGACTCTGTGCAACGCGGCAACCCCGAGATTGAACGGCGTGCCCAAGAGGTGATCAACCAATGCTGGCAGCTAGGCAATTCGAATCCGATTTTGGCGATCCACGATGTGGGCGCAGGTGGTTTGAGTAACGCCTTCCCCGAGCTGGTGAACGACGCGGGTCGTGGTGCGCGCTTTGACTTATCAAGCATTCAGCTGGAAGAAACTGGCCTGGCCCCCAAAGAGATTTGGTGCAACGAGAGCCAAGAGCGCTATGTGATGGCGATTGCGCCCCAGTCTCTGGCGCTGTTCAAAGGCTTTTGTGAACGCGAGCGCTGTCCGTTTGCGGTGATTGGCGTGACGACGGATGTGAAACATTTGGTAGTTGGGAATCTGTCAGAGCCGTCGCGAGCGGATGGCGGGTTAGGGCGGAGCACAGGAACCGGAATGGACATGCAAGTCCATGAGGATTCCGAGCACCGCGCAACAACGCCCCCCGTTCGCGCAGTAGGCTCTCATGCAGTCGACATGCCAATGAACGTGCTGCTAGGCAAAACACCCAAAATGCACCGCGATGTCAAAACCTTAAAGCGCGAGTTCAAAGCTATCGACCTTACAGGCGTTGACCTACAGGACAGCGTCATCAAGGTACTCAGCCACCCCACCGTAGCCAGCAAACGCTTCCTCATCACTATCGGCGACCGCACCGTGGGCGGTCTCACGCACCGCGACCAAATGGTCGGCCCCTGGCAAGTGCCAGTGGCCGACTGCGCCGTGACGCTGGCCGACTACGCTGGCTTTGCAGGCGAGGCCATGGCCATGGGCGAGCGCACACCGCTGGCCATCTTTAACGCGCCTGCCTCGGGCCGCATGGCCGTGGCCGAGGCCATCACCAACCTGCTGGCCGCGCCGATAGAACTGCATAAAGTCAAGCTCTCCGCCAACTGGATGGCCGCCTGTGGCGAGGCCGGTGAAGACGCCGCTTTGTACGCAACGGTGAAAGCCGTAGGCATGGAGCTGTGCCCGGCGCTGAACATCAGCATCCCGGTAGGCAAAGACTCGCTGAGCATGCGCACGCAGTGGACGGACGACGCACAACAGCACCACAAGGTCACGTCGCCCGTCTCGCTCATCATCAGCGCGTTTGCATCGATTGACGACGTGCGCGACACGCTGACTCCGCAGCTCAACCGCGACGAGGCGGACACCACCCTCGTCTTCATCGACCTGGCGCAAGGCCACAAGCGCATGGCGGGCAGCGTGCTGGCGCAGGTGCTGGACCAAGAAGGCCAAGCAACGCCCGACTTGAACGATGCGAAAGACCTGATCAACTTGGTTAACGCCATCAACACCCTGCGCGCGCAAGGCAAGATCCTCGCCTACCACGACAAGGGCGACGGCGGCCTGATCGCTACCGTGTGTGAGATGGCCTTTGCAGGCAACGTGGGCGTAGCGCTGAATATCGACATGCTGCTGCTGGAAGGCGATGGCATTACCGACAGCCGCATGGACGTAGGCGACAGCAAAAACTGGAGCGGCCAGGTCAGCGCACGGCGCGACGAACTGACCCTGCAAGCCCTGTTTAACGAAGAGCTGGGTGTCGTCATCCAAGTCAAAACCGCACAGCGCAACGCGGTGATGCAAACCCTGCGCGAGCACAGTTTGAGCAAGTACAGCCACTTCATCGGCAAGACCCGTCCTGCTCCTTCCGCAGCCTCCGTGTCGAAGACCATGACCACAGCGACCACCGCTGCATCGAGCGATTCGCTGTCCGTAGGCGTAGGCGAAGTCAGCATCTGGCGCGACACCAAAAAGGTCTTCGCCGCCAAGCTGCAAGACCTGCACCAAGTGTGGGATGCCGTCAGCTGGAAATTCGCCCAAGGCCGCGACAACCCCGCCTGTGCAGACGCAGAGCACGCCAGTGTGGGCGACGCAGCCAACCCGGGCTTGCATGTGCATTTGAATGCCGTATTAGCTGAAAATACTAAGCTAAATAGTGCTCTAGCCCAGCAGAATATCGCGGAAGCAGCTATTAAATTAGCAGCGCCTGCCATTCTCACAGCGCGCCCCAAAGTCGCCATCCTGCGAGAGCAAGGCGTCAACTCCCACATCGAAATGGCCTACGCCTTCACCGAGGCAGGTTTTGAAGCCTACGACGTGCACATGACCGACCTGCAATCCGGCCGCGCCAAGCTGCCCGACTTTGCCGGCCTGGTAGCCTGCGGCGGTTTCAGCTACGGCGACACCCTGGGCGCAGGCATCGGCTGGGCACGCAGCATCACGTTTAACAATGCGCTGTCAGACCAGTTCAAAGCCTTCTTCGCCCGCCCAGACACCTTCGGCCTGGGCGTATGCAACGGCTGCCAGATGTTTGCCGAGCTGGCCGACATCATCCCGGGCGCGCAGGCGTGGCCCCGCTTTACCACCAACCAAAGCGAGCGCTTTGAAGCCCGCCTGTCGATGGTTGAAGTGCTCGAATCACCCAGCCTGTTCTTGCGTGACATGGCAGGCAGCCGCTTGCCCATCGCCGTGGCCCACGGCGAGGGTTTTGCCAACTTCAGCCAGCGTGGAGATAAAGCCAAGGTCATCCCAGCCATGCGCTTCACCGACAACCACGGAGCAGCGACGGAAACCTACCCCTTCAACCCCAATGGCAGCGCCGGCGGCCTCACCGCCGTCACCACAGCCGACGGCAGATTCACCGCCATGATGCCCCACCCCGAGCGCGTTTTCCGCAACGTGCAAATGAGTTGGACTGACCAAGACAAGGCAGCCCAAAGCGCCTGGATGCAACTGTGGCGCAACGCGCGCAAGTGGGTGAGCTAAACTTCCACTTTTCAGCACCACACCAAACACCATGGCCACCAGTCTTCTAGCCCTCCTCGACGACATAGCCACCATTCTTGACGACGTGGCCGTCATGACCAAAGTGGCCGCCAAAAAAACGGCTGGCGTGTTGGGCGATGACCTTGCGCTCAACGCGCAGCAAGTCTCTGGCGTGAAGGCCGAGCGCGAGCTGCCGGTGGTATGGGCGGTGGCCAAAGGCTCGGCGGTGAACAAGCTGATATTGGTGCCTGCGGCATTGGCTATCAGCTACTTCATTCCCTGGCTCATCACGCCGCTGCTGATGGTGGGCGGGGCGTATTTGTGCTTTGAAGGGTTTGAAAAAATAGCCCATAAGTTTTTGCACAACGAAGACCACGACACCGCGCACGAAGCAAAAATTATGAAAGCGCTGGAGAACCCCGAAGTGGATTTTGTTGCCTTGGAAAAAGACAAAATCAAAGGTGCTATCCGCACCGACTTTGTGCTGTCGGCTGAAATCATCGTGATATCTCTAGGCACAGTAGCCGCCGCCACTTTTACCAAGCAAGTCACCGTCGTATCTGCCATCGCCGTCATCATGACGATTGGCGTGTACGGTTTGGTAGCGGGCATCGTCAAGCTGGACGACCTGGGCCTGTATTTGTTGCAAAAAACAAGCCGCAGCGCCCGCGCCATAGGCCACGGCATCATGTGGTGTGCCCCCAAGCTGATGAAGACCCTGTCCATCGTCGGCACCGCCGCCATGTTCATGGTGGGCGGCGGCATTTTGATTCACGGTTTTCCGTGGCTAGCCCACGCGGTAGAAGGCTTGGTAGCCAACTGGGGCTGGATGAAAGTGGTGGGCTCGACCTTGTTTGACGCCCTTACCGGCGTAGTGGCAGGCGGTATTTGTGTAGCCGCATGGATGGTAGTGCAAAAAATAACACGCAAAAATTAGGGTACTGGTCACCCCCCAAGCAGTTGTGTTGCCCAGCGGCTAAATTGCCCCCTTGAGGAACAATACACTTAGCAGTAGCGCGCATATGGCTATGGCTGTGCGCACCGCATGCCAAACAGCCCAACGCGCCAACATCGGTGCAATGTCTTCGGGCCTGCTGTGCATACTTGCAAGCGCAGCATTCGCATTGCGAAAGTACAAAAAATACATCGACAGTACGGCCAAGGAAAGTACTGCGGCAGTCACAGCCAGGTAACTTTGCGCATGGCCCGTAGCGAACGCCACAACCCCAGTGAGTACCATGACAGTGGTAGTGATGGCGGTGAGTGGTGCAAAAAAACCGTAGAGCCGGCGCGCATGCACGGCATGCAGCGTGGAAAATTCTGCTGGCTTTAATGATCGCCACATGGGCACCAGCACCAGAGCCTCAGTCAACATAGCCCCCGCAAAAATGCCTGCGGATACAGCGGCCAAATAGGCCAAAATAGAGTTGAGCAAGATCATGTGAATGGTTTGGTTATCGGTAGGTTAGCGCCATGTTTTGGTAGTTTACGCTGGCATCCAGGTCTTTGAACCTACCTGCAACCCACTCCAAAGGCGGAACCCGTCCTTCATAGCGGGTGATTTGTTTCGTTGCAGTATCGAAAATAACCTGCATGGGAGCCACAGCAAAGCGTACAAAAAAATTGCTGGGCACTATTGAAAAAATAGTTTTTTGATCGGTCTGCTCAGCCACTTTGATATCGAAGCCGTAGCTGGTTTTAGCCCTCATTACCAGCATGCGAACCGGAAGATTTTTGCCTTCGGTTAATGGTATCCAGTTTTGAAGAATAAAACCAAACAACGAAGGGCCACTGACTACAGGCACATCCACGGTTTCAAGTTGGGTGCTGATTTTTTCGTTATCGTTTAACTGGTATTCCAATTGACGGCCATCACCGCTGAGCACTACAGATCCACTATAGCCAAGCTGCTTGTTGATCACATCGAATCGCTGCATCGTGTAGGCTGGTGTGACTTGGGCTGACTCCATGATGATCACCCCGCCCTGGGGGGTGCGTGTCAGATGCGTAGACGATGTGCTGGCTCCAGAATCCATTACTCGCCTTTCGTAACGGTACAGGGGCCTTAAGTTCGACACTTCCCGCACGTAAGTCTATGATTTCATTGAAAACGAAGTTCAAAGCGCAGACTACAAAACGGGCTTGGCCAAGTCCGACGGTGTCGGTAGGGCTAACTCCAAGGCAGCAAACAGCGATTTCTGAGCAGGGGTCATATCAGTCAAAC
>JANMTF010000220.1:0-12458 GCA_031390175.1 Polaromonas sp. | reverse complement strand
CTCTACGAAGGCGGTTTCCCCGAAGTATGGGCGCTCCCCACCCCACTGGCCAAACAAGAGTACCTCTACCAAAACCAAGTCGAGCGGGTCATCTTTGAAGACCTGCTGCTTGCAGCAGAGTTTCGCAAACCCGAAATGCTGCGCCGTTTCTATCTGGGCTTGCTCAAAGACTCGGGCCGCGAAACCAACCTCACGCAACTGAGCAAATCCATTGAGCTGTCTCGCAGCACGATTGAAAACTACTTCCCCCTGCTGGAGGCGACCGATCTGGTGTGGCGCTTGCACAAACACACCAGCACCAAGGCGACACCCAAGGCCGGTAACTTTAAAACCTACCTGGTGGACCTTGCCGTGCGCAACGCGGTGATGAAACTGAGCCAAGCGCAGATGCTAGCTGACCCGACGCTCATGGGAGCCTACGCCGAGAACGTGGTGGCCAACCACTTGCGCCGCTGGCCGGGCTTGGTCGAACTGGGCTACTGGCGCGTGCACACGGGCAAGGCGCATGATGAAATTGACTTTATCGTCGATTTGGGCCACACCCGCATTGCGATTGAGGTGAAATACCGCAATGAGGTGCAGCACAAGGATGTCCTCAAAGCCGCTCGGTTGGCGCATGACCATGGCTGCGAAGCCTGCGTGGTAGTGAGCAAAGAACCCATGCCTGAGGGTGAGATCGACAAACTACGTCAAAGCGCTGCCCTGCCGTTGGCGGTCGTGCCCCTAGCCGCTTTCCTGATGCTTTTCTAGTCCTCAACTTCAAGTTGTGATGTAAGCCTAATGCAAACCTGCCGCCGCGCAGGGCTGAGACAATAGCGCCGTGCTACAAATCTTGCTCATCACCTTCCCGTTTTTTGCCCTCGTGCTGTGCGGCTATGTGGCTGCGCGCCGCCAGTTTTTGCCGCAGGCGGCGATTCCGGGGCTCAACACCTTTGTGCTGTACTTTGCGCTGCCCTGCATGCTGTACCGCTTTGGGGCGAGCACGCCGATTGCCCAGTTGCTCAACCCGTCGGTGTTTTTTGTTTACTTGCTGTGCGCGCTGACCATGGTGGGCTTTACCATGGCTGTCACCTTGAGCCACCGCATCGACTGGAACAACGCCGCATTTGGCGCATTGGTGGCCGCGTTTCCCAATACCGGCTTCATGGGCGTGCCCCTGCTGGTCGCCCTGCTCGGCGCGCAAGCCGCAGGCCCGGCTATCGCCACCATCGTGGTGGATTTGCTGATCACCTCTTCCCTGTGCATTGCGCTCTCGCGGCTGGATGCAGCCGACAAGCACGGTGCCAGCGTCGCGCTGCGCAACGCTCTCAAAGGCATGCTCAGTAACCCCATGCCGTGGGCCATTGCCAGCGGCGCGGTGTCGTCTTTGTTGGGCTTGACACCCATCCAGCCCGTCATGCAAACCATTGGCCTGCTGGCTGATGCAGCCTCACCCGTGGCCCTGTTCACCATTGGCGCGGTATTGGCGCGCAGCCAGATGACCAGCAGTGACCCCACGCCTTGGACGGACTATGTGCCCGTGGCCATGAAAAAGCTGGTCTTGCACCCGCTCTTGGTGCTCTTGATGGGCAGCGCCGCCATCGCTTTGGGTGTGCCGCTGGACAAATTCAGCCTCACCGTCATCGTGCTGGTAGCGGCTTTGCCGTCGGCCTCCAACGTATCGCTGTTGGCTGAAAAGTTTGGCGCGAACAACGGGCGTATTGCCCGCATTATTTTGGTGTCCACCACGCTGGCGTTTTTCACCTTTTCAGGGGCGGTGCATTTGATGACGGGTTTGTAGCGCGCTGCCCAGAGGTTTTAGATTGGCAACGATAGCTTGGTACACATTGGGCTTGGCCAGAGTGGAGCGACCGGGAAATGCGTCTTGCCGCTGTGTTCTTGTGCTTCTTGGGCGATAGAGCCTATGCCAAACGCCCTCATACTGGAGTACCAAAAATCGGTCGTTCGGCATAGGCTCTATTGCCTGCGCATTTGGTGGTTCGCTACCGATGGTCTCCGGTCAGTCTGGCAGGAAACTACGGGTAGCGCACTACCTTGGTCGCTGCACGGTTGGGTGTTTATCAGTCGACCGATTTCTGGTATTCCAGCATGAGGGCGGCTGATAAACACCCAACCTTGCGTACAGTCATGGCCTGAGACCGCCTCACGACAAACCATGCCCCACCATGGAAACCTCTGGAGCATCCCGTTTTAAGGTTAAATCAGCCGCTAGACCAACAGAATATTGCGGGAGTAGCTATAAATACCATAGTGTTAAACAAACCTCAAAGCAAACCCAAACATACCCCTAAAATGCAGCTATGACACTTAACGCAAGCCAAGCCATTGCTATGGCGCTAGACACCTTAGACATTGAAGCTGCCGCTATCCAGAGTATGCGTGCCCGCTTGGCAGACCAAGGGCAAGCGGCATTTATCAAAGCCGTAGAGCTGGTCTTGGCCACACGCGGCCGCGTGGTGGTGATTGGCATGGGCAAAAGTGGGCACGTAGGGCGCAAAATCGCTGCCACGCTGGCCTCCACCGGCACCGCAGCCATGTTTGTGCACCCCGCCGAGGCCAGCCATGGCGATCTGGGCATGATCAAACCGATTGACTGCGTGCTGGGCGTGTCCAACTCCGGCGAGGTGGACGAGTTGACCGCTATTTTGCCCATGATCAAACGCATGGGCACGCCGCTGGTGGCCATCACTGGCGGTACGCGCTCGACCCTGGCGCAACATGCCGACGCAGTGCTCGACACCAGCGTGGCCAAAGAAGCCTGCCCGCTGAACTTGGCTCCCACTGCCAGTACTACAGCCCAACTCGCTATGGGTGACGCACTCGCCGTCGCTTTGTTGGACGCACGCGGTTTCAAAGCCGAAGACTTTGCCCGCTCCCACCCGGGCGGCAGCTTGGGGCGCAAGCTGCTCACCCATGTGCGTGATGTGATGCGCACGGGCGATGCAGTGCCCCGCGTGCTGGCCAGCACACCATTTACCGAGCTGATGCGCGAGATGAGCGCCAAAGGTTTGGGTGCATCGGCCATCGTCGATGCCGCAGACAAGCCGATAGGCATCTTTACCGACGGCGATTTGCGCCGATTGATCGAACGCGGGGCCGACCTGCGCGGCCTGACCGCCCAAGACGTGATGCACGCCAGCCCCGCTAGCGCCAAGGCCGATGCGCTGGCCGTGGACGCCGTAGAGCTGATGGAGCAGCGCCGCATTACCAGTGTGCTGGTAACCGATGCGCAGGGTGTGCTGATCGGCGCACTGAACACCAACGACCTGATGCGGGCTAAAGTCATCTGACGCTGCACCGATGCCTGCCGCCTTAACCTTCGCCCCCGAGCTGCTGCTGCGCGCGCAGGCCGTGCGCGTCGTGTTTTTTGACGTAGACGGCGTGCTCACCGATGGCGGCCTGGAATTTACCGAGACGGGCGAAACACTCAAACGCTTTAACGTGCTGGATGGCCAGGGCTTTAAGCTGTTGCAGCGCGCGGGCATCCACATTGCCGTCATCACAGGGCGCGACTCTGCGCCCTTGCGCACGCGCCTGAAAGCCTTGAAAGTGCAGCATGCGGTGTACGGCACCGAGGACAAGCGACCCGCCGCAGAGGCGATTCTAAAAACTCTTAGTCTCGACTGGTCGCAAGCCGCCGCCATGGGTGACGACTGGCCCGACTTGGCGCTCTTGGCCCGGTGTGCACTTGCCTGCGCCCCCGCCAACGCGCATGCCGAGAATAAAGCCTTGGCCCATTACGTGACACAGCGCGCTGGAGGCCATGGCGCTGCGCGCGAGCTGTGCGACATCGTGTTGACAGCCCAGGGTCACTATGCGCGGTTTTTGGCTGAGGTACTGACGTGATGCGCCGGGCGTTGTTGTGGCTTAAAGCCTTTTGGTTCCACTTGTCGATGTACCTGCCGATCGTCATGATTGTGCTGCTGGCACTGGGCACCTGGTGGCTGGCACGCAATACCCCGGTGTTTGCACCGTCCGCACCCGAGGCTGCGCCCAAACACGAGCCAGATTACTTCATGCGCAACTTTGCGGTGAAGAATTTTGACGCAGCCGGCCTGCTTAAAAGTGAGGTGGCTGGCGCTGAGGCCAGGCACTTCCCAGATACCGATGTGCTGGAGATTGACGCCGCCCGTATCCGCTCGTTCAAAGACGGGCGCTTGACGACGGCTACTGCCAAGCGCGCCTACAGCAACGGCGACGGCTCTGAGGTGCAACTGGTAGGCGATGCGGTGGTAGTACGTGAGGCGAGCAAAGACGCCTCTGGCGCAGTGTTTCCGCGCCTGGAGTTTCGCGGTGAGTTTTTGCACACTTTTCTCAACACTGAGCAAATTAAATCGCACAAACCCGTCACGCTGATCCGCGGCCAGGACCAGTTTGTAGCGGACTCGCTGCAATACGACAATTTATCGCGCGTGGCGGTACTGCAAGGCCGGGTCAAAGGCGTGCTTACCCCGCGCCAATAGGTTTTCACTCTTTACAGAACTCTGCACCATGACCACACCACCACTCGTCTTTATCACCGGTGCCTCCAGCGGCCTGGGCCAGGCCATGGCCTTGCGCTTTTATCAAGCCGGGTATCGACTGGCACTGGTAGCACGGCGCACCGCCGAGGTAGAGAAGTGGGCAACCGCCAACAGCATCAACGCCGAGCGCTACGCCGTTTACAGCGCCGATGTGTCAGACACTAACACCATCGTCGCCGCAGGGGCCGCTTGTATTGCCAGCCAAGGCTTGCCCGATGTGGTGATTGCGAATGCTGGCATCAGTGTAGGCATCGACACTGGTGTGCGGGAAGACATCGACGTACTGGCGCAAACCTTTGCCACCAACAACATCGGCCTGGCCGCTACCTTCCACCCCTTCATCACTGGCATGGAGGCGCGCAAAACCGGGCGTTTGGTAGGCATCGCCAGCGTAGCGGGCATTCGCGGCCTGCCCGGCCATGGCGCCTACTGCGCCAGCAAAGCGGCCGTCATCGCCTACTGCGAGAGCCTGCGCGGCGACATGCGCGCCGCCACCGGCAAAGACGGCGTCAAAGTCGTCACCATCGCGCCCGGCTATATCGACACCCCGCTCACGCATGCCAACCGCTACTCCATGCCCTTCATCATGCAAGCCGATGCATTTGCCGAGCGCGCCTTCAACACCATCACAGCGGGCACCAGCTACCGCGTGATCCCGTGGCAGATGGGCCTGGTTGCCAAGCTGCTGCGCGTGCTGCCCAACTGGCTGTTCGACGAAGCCTCTTCAGGCAGGCCGCGCAAGAAGCGGCGCGGTGAGTGAGCTCGTCCTTAAACTGTCCCGATCCATTTTGTCCCCACCATATCCAACAACGCCATGACCTTTACTGCTCGATTTGCAAGCCACCTGTGGGCTAGCGCCGCCTTTTTAGTCTGCACCACCCTGGTGGGGTGTGCAGACTATCCCAAGAGCCCAGATGGCGCAGCAGCGGTGCCAGCTGCGCAATTGCAGTTTGTAGACCTGCAAGGCTTTGACCGGAATCTGGCGGCTTCGCTGTCTGCCCCCTTGCCCAGTGTCGATGTGGCTTTTTATGACCGCATCGCTCCCAGCGCGTTACCCGAGCGTTTACAAAAATGGATGGCTTCGGTCGAGGCCGGTGGCGGCAGCGTCAAGATCACCCCGCCGCCATCGACGGTTACGGCCAAAAGCCCATTCTTGTTGATCAGCGCCATCACCTCACTCTGGACTGCCAACAAAATGGCCAAAGAAGCCGCAGCCGCAGCGCAGTTTCGCGCCGCACATGCCTACAACGCCGATGTTCGGCTCAAGGTCGATGACAAAGGCGACACGGTCGTCGATAAAGTGGTGTTTACCCAGCGCAAAAAATAGACGTCCAGCACAGGGTCGATGTAATTCCATTTCTACCTCATTAATGTGGCTCTATGCGATGTGCAGTGGGCCGATCCTGCGTAGCAGCAAATGGGGGAAGCAAATGGGGTCAGTTCAAAATTCAGGACGACCCTCTGTTCGGAGCGCGCAACGCCCTAACGAAATTTTGCTCTGACCCCTTTTGCGTAGTCTCCGGCGCGTGAGGTTCTCTCCCCTTCTGCCAGCGAAGAGTCCATTGCTCAGACCTCGCGTGTCGCGCCAGAGCGTGTGCCATGGGCGTGCGCCCCGGACGTCGGGCCCTTCGGGCGAGCATGTGCAGTACTCAAAATTGGGGTCTGGCTCGTGAGCTTTTGATCCATGGGGTGTACCCAATTTTTCCGTGCTTCCAGCCAGACGCCCTGATTGGGGCGCATACCCATGGCACACGCTCTGGCGCGAGCCGCGAGGTCAGTACGGTTGACTCTTCAAAAAAAAAGGGGGGGGGAGGGAGACCCAAAGCGCCGCAGACTGCGCGCTACCAGCCCACGACAAATCACATAGAGCCATTACTTTGATAGCTGCTTGCGCAACGTTCCATCGGGCTAGAGGGTTAAAGAGCCATTTCGGCCTCAAGCCCAATAAAATAAAGTTTAAACAGCTGCGTTATTTGTAGCGTTTGATGGCTTTAGTAGCGACTACTATGGTCGCATTCATGTGACATAGTTGGCTAACGACCAGGTGTTAACATTCATGCTTAAGTTCACAAAACAAGGATTTTTATGTTGCAATTGATTAAGCCTGTCCGCATGCTGCGCGGCCTTTTCGCCTGTGTCGCAACAGGTGTGTTGATAGCCTGTGGAGGCGGCGGTAGTAACAGTACGACAAGCCCAGCCACGACGACAACCGCCATCACAGCAGTGAGCGGTAAAGTAGTCAATGCGGCGGGTGCACCGATTGCAGGCGCTACGGTTTCGGCAGCGGGCAAATTGCTTACAACGGGCAGCGACGGAAGCTACACTTTCAACATTGACCCCGCCGCCACCAGCACGGTTGTGTTGGTTAAAAAAACAGGCTATGCAACTACCGCCAAAGAGCTGCCCATTGCTTCTGGTATCAATACGCTGGCTAACCTACAGTTGTTTGCGGATCAAGTAAGCACTACCTTTAGTGCCACCGCAACAGGCAGCATCCCGGTCAATGGCGCTACGGTCACCATTCCCGCCAATGTACTCAGGCTCGCTGGCAGCGTGGACTACACCGGCACCGTGGTGATTAATGCCAGCTACTACAGCCCCGACACGGCGCAAGGGGTGCAGGCCTTTGCGGGTCCTTACACAGGCGAGGACGCGGCAGGCGTGAAGACCCCGATCATCTCCATGGGTTTTATGGAGGTCAAACTTACCAACCCTTCGGGCTTTCCACTACAGCTTAAAGTAGGTGCCCCCGCCACGATAAGCTTCCCCGTTAGCAGCAACTCCGCTAACGCTGCCAGCGTGCCTCTATGGTTCTACGACGAGACTGCCAAAATCTGGAAAAATGAAGGTGTCGCAGCCCGTCAGGCTGATGGCACATACCTAGGCTCCGTGGCGCACTTTACGATTTGGAATGCAGACTTTAAAGGCGTTACCGCGACAATCAAGGGCTGTTTTCGCGACGCTGCTGGGCAAGGTGTTAGCGATGTAGGGTTCGTCGGACTGAGAACGACAGGATGGTCGCAAAATCTGTTTATCAGAAATGTGATAGGTGCAGCGCCAGGCGACTTTACGATCTTGAACGTACCCGCAGACCGCCCGCTAGAGTTTTACTCGGCCAATTCTCCAGCCACATTTGCACCGCAGGCCATTGCGGCGCTGTCACCAGGTGAAACGCGCACTTTAGGTACTTGCATTACGGCAGTAAATACAAACCCATTTACCTTTGGCGTGATTACTTTGCCCACGGGTTTGTTCACCGTGACCGCTGCGACGGTTACTACCCCCGCCGTCACGGGAACCGCATCCTTTGCAGGTAATTACAGGGGCACGTTTACGGGCGCTGAAGTAGGCACCTTCGCCGTGACGATTAGCTCCGCAGGGGTGATTTCAGGATCGACTTTCTCCCAGACCTATAACCAAACGGTGCCGGTGACGGGCCGAATTACAGACACCGGTAGCGTGTCTATCACTGCGACAGGCAGCGCAGGTACGGGGCAGTTTAGCGGTGGAGTCAATGCGGCTGGCACGCTGAGCGGTACCTGGAACTACCAGCAAAGCACGGTAGGCGGTACGTTTACGGGGCAGCGAATTTAAGAAGTTCTCACTGCTTTACAAAGCCCTTCCAACGCGATCTGTTAGAAGGGTTTTTTGTTGCTGCAAAGAATCTACTGCAGCTTAAGTTGCTTCTAATTTTATAGCTGCTCACGCTATATTTTATTGGCATGCAGCCCTAAAAACTCTTAAAAATAGCAAGCCTTAGCGTAGTTTCACCGGCTCCACGTTCACCGTATTGGCCCCATCGCTGAGCATCAAATTGCCTTCTTGCACGGTGGCCTGCAGTTGCATGCTGCGTTGTGCCATGGCGGCCAGCTCCTGGCTTACCGGATGAGGCAGCAGCCATACGCTCAGGTTGCGTGGGCGGCTGAGTTTGTTTTCCATACCCTTCCACCAAATGGCGGCGGAGTGGCTGAAGGTGTAGATCGCCACTTCTTCTGCTTTGCCGCAGGCTTTCATCACCGGCTTGTCTTCGGGTTGGCCTACCTCGATCCACAGCTTGTAGGCCAGCGTGTAGTCGCGCAGGTACACATCGGGCTCGTCGGGGTCGGACATGCCAGCACCAAAGGCCAGCGTGCCGTCGCCGTTGCATACCGTTTGCAGCTTGTGGGCATTCAGCGCCAGCGCCACCAGGCGCACCATCATGCGTTCATCGGTCTCGCTGGGGTGGCGCGCCAGCGTGAGCTGCTGGTCGGCATAGTAGCTGTTGTCAATGTCAGCGATGGCCAGATTGGCCTTGTAAATAGTGGATTTGAGGGCCATGGTGCGCTACTTTGTTAGTATTGTTTTGAAAGCTGCTTGCGCAATATTTTATTGGGCTAGAGGGTCAAAAGGTTAGATGAATGGCGTTTTGAGAATAATTTTGACTTGGACGGCAGGATTGCGCAATGGCCTACACCCTGCGCGCCAGCGCTGCAGCGATGCCGACATAGCTGGCTGGTGTCATGGCCAGCAGGCGCTCTTTGTCGGCTTGCGGAATCTGCAGCGAGCGGATCAAACCATGCAGGTCTTCAGGCCGAATGGTTTTGCCGCGCGTCACTTCTTTGAGCTTTTCATACGCGCCTTGCACGCCGTAGCGGCGCATGACGGTTTGGATCGGCTCGGCCAGCACTTCCCAGGCCTTGTCCAGGTCTTGGGTCAGGGCTTCTTCGTTCAGCTCCAGCTTGCCCAAACCCACGCCCAGCGACTGGTAGGCCAGCACGGCGTAGCCCAGGGCCACGCCCATATTGCGCAGCACGGTGCTGTCGGTCAGGTCGCGCTGCCAGCGGCTGATCGGCAGCTTCTCGCTCAGGTGTTTGAGCAGCGCGTTGGACAGGCCTAGGTTGCCTTCGGCGTTTTCAAAGTCAATCGGGTTGACTTTGTGCGGCATGGTGGACGAGCCAATTTCACCCGCCTTGAGGCGCTGCTTGAAGTAGCCCAGACTGACATAGCCCCACACGTCGCGTGACCAGTCGATCAGAATGGTGTTGGTTCGGGCGACAGCGTCATATAGCTCGGCCATGTAGTCGTGTGGCTCGATCTGGATACTATAGGGCTGGAAGGTGAGGCCCAGGCCGCCCTCTACGACCTTGCGTGAGAAGGCCTCCCAGTCATGCTCGGGCCAGGCGGACAGATGCGCGTTGTAGTTGCCTACGGCACCGTTCATCTTGGCCAAAATTGTCACATCCGCAATGCGCGCACGCGCTGCTTGCAGACGCACCACCACGTTGGCTACCTCTTTGCCCACGGTCGTGGGTGATGCGGTTTGGCCGTGGGTGCGGCTGAGCATGGGCACTGCCGCGTGCTGGTGCGCCATTTCACGCAGCTTGGCAATCACCGCGTCCAGCGCGGGCAGCAGTACCTGGCTGCGGGCACCTTGCAGTTGTAGCGCGTGGGAGGTGTTGTTAATGTCTTCGGAGGTGCAGGCAAAGTGCACAAAGGCACTGGCGGCTTTGAGCTCTGCAAAGCCTTCAAACGCGCCGGGTATCCACTGCTTTTGGCCTTGCGCGTCGGTGCGCGCATGGCCGGTGAGCCAGTACTCCACGGCTTTCACGTCGTGGTTGGTCACTTTTTCAATGTCTTTGATGGCCTGGGCATCCGCTTCGCAAAAACCGCTGACCAAGGCGTTCAGGTGCTGGCGGGCCGCAGCGCTTAAAGGCTTGAACTCGTCAAAGCCGGCGTCGCCCAGCGCGATGAACCAGGCCACTTCTACCTGCACACGGCAGTGCATGTAGCCGTACTCAGACATCAGGGGGCGCAGGGCGGCGAGTTTGGCACAATAGCGGCCGTCAAGCGGCGAGATGGCGGTGAGGGGGGACAGATTCATGCCCCTATTGTAAAAGGCTGGGGTTTCATCTGGTGCACTGCGTGGTTTGACGCCCTGTGCGCACTCTGAAGCAAACGCTTTTTGCTAAGGCGTGGCGCGTATTTTCTTGACCAAAGCGGTGGTGGAATAGCCGTCCACAAAGCTCAGCGCAAAAGCCTGGCCTCCATAGCTGTCCACCAATTGCGCCTCTTTCAGCAGTTTCATATCGTAGTCGCCCCCTTTGACGAGGATGTCGGGGCGTAGCGCGTCGATGATCTCGTAGGGCGTGTCTTCCTCAAACCAGGTGACCAAGCTGACCGACTCCAGCGCCGCCATCAGCGCGGCGCGGTCTTGCTCATTGTTCAGCGGGCGGTCTGGGCCTTTGCCCAAGCGGCGGGTCGAGGCGTCGGTATTGAGCGCGACGACCAGCGAGCCGCCCAAGGCTCGCGCTGCAGCCAGGTAGCTGGCGTGGCCACGGTGCAGCACGTCGAACACGCCGTTGGTAAACACCACCGGTTTGGGCAGGGCGGCTACGCGCTCATCGGCCTGCGCACGGGAAACCAGTTTAGACAGGAAGGTGGGCGCGCTCAAGGGCAGGTCAATGCGTGACGTGGTGTGTGAAGTGATACAGGGCAAGGCAAAAACTGTGTGCACAAGCTGTTGTCAGCTCGCGGCCTTGGGCACAGGCGCGCCCACCACGATCAAGCCCTCTGCCTTGCTGGCCAACTCTTTGGCCAGCTCTTTGCGGTAGCGGTTAAGCTCTTGCACGGTGTCAAAGCTGCGCTCCATTAGCAGGCTCATATTGTGCAAAATGCGCTCCACCACTTTGTTCTCCCACACGGTGTCAAATTTGATTTGGGTGTCCAGCCAATGCTCCAGCCACTCGGGGTTGGGCAAGCGGCTTTGGATGGTGTCGCGCGGGAACAGCGCTTTGTTGACATGCAGATTGGTCGGGTGCAGAGCCTGCGCGGTGCGCCGCGCGCTGGCCATCAAGACGCCCACTTTGGTGAAAGCGGCCTTGGCATCGTTGCCAAAATTGCCAATGGCGCGCTTCATGTAGCGCAGGTAGGCGCCGCCGTGGCGTGCCTCGTCTTGGCTCAGCGTGGTGTAGATGTGCTTGATAACTGGTTCGGTATGCCATTCGCTGGCGCGGCGGTACCAATGGTTTAACCGGATCTCGCCGCAAAAATGCATCATCAAGGTCTCCAGCGCGGGGGCGGGTTCAAACTCAAAGCGCACCTCGTGCAGTTCCTTCTCAGTGGGGGCAAGCTCTGGGCGAAAGCGCCGCAAATACTCCATCAGCACCAGAGAGTGTTTTTGTTCTTCAAAAAACCAAATCGACATGAAGGCAGAAAAATCAGAGTCGTCGCGGTTGTCGCGCAAAAACATCTCGGTAGCAGGCAGGGCAGCCCACTCGGTGATGGCGTTCATCTTGATGGTTTGGGCCTGCTCGTCAGTCAGCTTGGCGGCTTCAAAGCTGGCCCACGGAATATCCTTGTCCATGTCCCAGCGGACGGACTCTAGTTGTTTAAACAATTCGGGGTAAAGCATGTCGCACCTTGGGAGTTTTGAATACTATGTGTTGACACAAGTTCCTGTGATTCTACGCAACTCTACGCTGATGAGGGCCACAGCGCTACTTAAACCGTCCAGCTATGGCACAAAACAAAAAAGCCCCCACAGTGCCGCGCAAGTAGCGCAGTCGGTCTGGTTCAAGCAGGTCTTACACGCGTTGTGCGCGCCAGGCGTCCATAAATGCGCCGATACCATGCAAATCCGTGATTATTTCTATGCCGCCGAGCTGTTTGCGTTGCAAGGCAGGGCAGCTACCGCCCACCCAAATGTCTAAGTCAGCAGGCAGTTTTTGGCGCAATTCCTCCAGGCTGTTGATGACATAGTTTGGGTTTTGGTTGGCAGTAAAGCTCAAGGCTACCACCTCACTGCGGTAGGCCGTGGCCGCCAGCACAATGTCCAAGATGGGTGTTTGGGTGCCCAGTGACAGGCAGTTGCAACCTTCCAGCGACAGCATGGCCTCGGCCATCAAAAGCCCTAGGCCGTGGGGCTCTTGGGGCAGCGTGGTCATCAGCACACGCGGG
>JANMTF010000251.1:0-1661 GCA_031390175.1 Polaromonas sp. | reverse complement strand
AAAGCCTTGGTCAATTGCGGCCTTGAGGGAGTTCAAGCTTTCCTGCGGAGAACCCTTGTTGTCAAAACCCGTGACCTCAAACTTGACGCCCGCTGGATTCTTTGCACCGCTGAAGCGCTCCGACACAAACTGCCAGCTCTTGAGCTGGTTTTGGCCCACATTGGCAAATGGGCCTGACAGTGGGTCAATAAAAGCGATCTTCACGGTCTCGCCTTTTTGGGAAAACGCACCTGTAGCGCATGCTAATACTGCGCAAGCAGCTACGGATTTTAGAGCAAACTTCATTGGGAACTCCATTACAAAAATGATGATAAGAGCTTAACGTGCTTCACACCAGCGCGGTCTCAGGGATTGCCCTCATGTTTGACTGAATAATCATGTGACCCGTACTTTCGTGGATTTCGATGCAAGAAATAGCCAGGAACTCCGACTGAGAACCATAATCTACACAACAACGTTGCACATCCGCCCTACAAATGGTCGGCGATACACACCACCCTATGCCCCTCGCCACCCTTCATCCGATCTGGAAACGTGTATTGCATGGTGCAGCAGCCCTGTTTGTCTTGAATGCATTCTTAAGCATGACCAACTGGTGGCCCACACCGTTTGTGCAGCTAGACAAACGTATTGCGCCAGAGTTTGTACTTTTGTGGGTCATTATTTTGCTCATCGTCTGGCTGCGTGGTCAGCTCACCCGCCGTGCAGCCATTGGTGTAACGCTGGGCTACATGCTTCTGGTGACTGGCCGCTACTTTGACACCACGGCCCCGGCGCTCTTTGGGCGCGACATCAATTTGTATTGGGATGCGCTGCAAATCCCGCGTGTGCTGTGGGTCACCCTCAAAAGCTACCCTGCTTGGGTATCGTTACTTATTCTGCTTGCTCTTGTCACCTTCATTTGGCTGGTGTACCGCATACTGCACACCGCCATCACCGTGGCTGCGCGAGAGGCAGCGCCTTATGCTTTAAAGAGCAAATGGGCTTTGGCAGTGACGCTGGCAGCGGTTGTTCTGGTGACAGCCAATGTCTATGGTGTGCGCGAGACCTGGCCTTATGTATCCAAACCCGCCATACCCACTTACCTTCGTCAAGCCAAGTTACTCAGCACCGCTTTTGCAGAGCGTGACGTGCAGCGCACGCTGCCGCCCTCGCCCGCATTTGACTCCGATCTGGGCGCTTTGCGCGGCCAGGACGTAAATCTGTTTTTTTTGGAATCGTACGGCCAGATTGCCTTTAGCAATCCACAGATCTATGCCCAGCTCAAACCTTCGCGTGATGCGCTGGCCGCCCAGATCAAAGCCAGCGGCATGCAGGTGGTGTCGGCCTACGTCAACTCCACCACGTTCGGCGGTGGTTCGGAGCTGGCGCACGTCGCATTGCTGTCTGGTATTGACACGGGCGACCCCATGCGCCACGACTTGCTGCTCACCACCCAGCGCCCTACTTTGGTAAGCATGTTTCGCGCGCGTGGCTACGAAACCTTTGGCTTTTACCCCGCACTTACTTGGGATTGGCCTGAAAAGTCTTTCTACGGCTTTGACACATTTACCGATGCACGCGACTTGGGCTACAAAGGCCCCAAACTGGGCTACTGGACAGTGCCGGACCAGTACGCGCTGGCGCGCTATAGCCAATTGCATCCCGTTACAGCGCAAAGT
>JANMTF010000250.1:0-1985 GCA_031390175.1 Polaromonas sp. | reverse complement strand
ACTTTGCGCTGTAACGGGATGCAATTGGCTATAGCGCGCCAGCGCGTACTGGTCCGGCACTGTCCAGTAGCCCAGTTTGGGGCCTTTGTAGCCCAAGTCGCGTGCATCGGTAAATGTGTCAAAGCCGTAGAAAGACTTTTCGGGCCAATCCCAGGTAAGTGCGGGGTAAAAGCCAAAGGTTTCGTAGCCGCGCGCGCGAAACATGCTGACCAAGGTAGGGCGATTTGTGGTGAGCAACAAGTCATGGCGCATCGGGTCGCCCGTGTCGATGCCTGATAGCAATGCGACGTGTGCCAGTTCGGAGCCACCGCCAAACGTGGTGGAGCTGACGTAGGCCGACACCACCTGCATGCCGCTGTCCTTGATCTGCGCGGCCAGCGCATCACGCGAAGGTTTGAGCTGGGCATAGATTTCTGGATTGCTAAAGGCAATCTGGCCGTAGGATTCTAAAAAAAACAGATTCACGTCCAGGCCGCGCAAAGCGCCCAGATCGGAGTCAAATGCGGGCGAGGGCGGCAGCGTGCGCGCTACATCACGCTCTGCAAAGGCGGTGCTGAGCAACTTGGCTTGGCGCAGATAAGTCGGTATGGCGGGCTTGGACACATAGGGCCAGGTCTCGCGCAAACCATAGACATTGGCGCTCACCAGAACAGCCGCTGCCAGCGTAAGGGCCAAAGCCCACGTGTTTTTCAAAGTGTAAGGCGCGGCCTCTCGTGCCGCCACGGTGATGCTGGTGTGCAGTATGCGGTACACCAGCCAAATGAAGGCAACGAGCGCAAGCAAAATGAGCAAGGACACCCAAGCCGGGTAGCTTTTGAGGGTGACCCACAGCACACGCGGGATTTGTAGCGCATCCCAATACAGATTGATATCGCGCCCAAAGAGCGCCGGTGCGGTGGTGTCAAAGTAGCGGCCAGTCACCAGCAGCATATAGCCCAGTGTCAAACCCACTGCAGTGCGGTGCGTGAGCTGACCGCGCAGCCAGACTAACAGCAAAATAATCACCCACAACAGCACAAATTCAGGGGCTAGGCGTTTGTCTAACTGCACAAACGGTGTGGGCCACCAGTTGGTCATGCTCAAAAATGCATTCAGAACAAACAGGGCTGCTGTGCCTTGCAATACACGCTTCCAGAGCGGTTGAGGGGTGGTAAGGGGCATAGGGTGGTAGATGGCGCTGACCATTGATAGGACGGATCTGCAAAGTTGCTGTGTAGATTATGGTTCTCAGTCGGAGTTCCTGATCCTTTCTTGCACTACACGTCACGAAAATTATCACTACATCATTATTGAGGTTAAACATGAGGGCAATCCCTGAGGTCGAGCTGCTGTGAAGCACGTTAAGCTATTACCATCATTTTTGTAATGGAGCTCCCAATGAAGTTTGCTTTAAAATCCGTAGCTGCTTGCGCAGTATTAGCATGCGCTACAGGCGCGTTTGCCCAAAAAGGCGAGACCGTCAAGATCGCTTTTATTGACCCGTTGTCCGGCCCGTTTGCTAACGTAGGCCAAAACCAGCTCAAGAGCTGGCAGTTTGTGTCCGAGCGCTTCAGCGGTGCAAAGAATCCAGCGGGCGTCAAGTTTGAGGTCACGGGTTTTGACAACAAGGGTTCTCCGCAGGAAAGCTTGAACTCCCTCAAGGCCGCAATTGACCAAGGCTTTCGTTTCATTACCCAAGGCAACGGCTCTGGCGCTGCGCTGGCGCTGTCTGACGCTGTGGCCAAGCACAATGAACGCAACCCTGGCAAAGAGGTGATGTTCCTGAACTACGCTGCGGTAGACCCAGCGCTCACCAACGAGAAGTGCGACTACTGGCACTTCCGCCTGGATGCAGACACCACCATGAAGATGGAGGCCCTGACCGCTTTCATGAAAGACCAACCGAAGGTTAAAAGCGTTTACCTGTTGAACCAAAACTATTCGCACGGTCAGCAAGTAGCCAAGTTTTTTAAAGAAGGCATTGCCCGCAAGCGTCCTGACGTGAA
>JANMTF010000248.1:0-3588 GCA_031390175.1 Polaromonas sp. | reverse complement strand
GGCGGCGAAGAGCTCAACGCCGACCGTACCAGCAGCGGCATGTTCTTTCGCCGCGATGAAGATGATGTGGTCAAAACCCTGGAAGCACGCCTGGCCGCCCTGGTGAACTGGCCGATTGAAAACGGCGAAGGCCTGCAAATATTGCACTACCGCCCCGGCACCGAATACAAGCCGCATTACGACTACTTTGACCCCAACGAGCCCGGCACGCCCACCATCCTCAAGCGCGGTGGCCAGCGCGTAGCCACCATCATCATGTACCTGAGCGAGCCTGAAAAAGGCGGTGGCACCACCTTCCCTGATGTGCAGTTGGAGGTGGCGCCCAAGCGCGGCAACGCGGTGTTCTTCAGCTATGACCGCGCCCACCCGAGTACCAAAACATTGCACGGCGGCGCACCTGTAATAGCTGGTGAAAAGTGGATTGCCACCAAATGGCTGCGTGAGCGGCGTTTTGAATAGTTTTTATACAAAAAGGGCTTCTAGCCCAATAGAATATTTCGGGAACAGCTATGAAAATAATAGTTAATGGCATAGCGATAGAAGTCGAAGACACCGGCGGAACGGGTGCGCCCGTGCTGCTGGTGATGGGCCTGGGCATGCAGCTGGTAGCCTGGCCACCGGCCATGGTGCAAAGCCTGGTCGATGCAGACTACCGGGTGCTTCGCCTGGACAACCGGGACATCGGCCTGAGCCAGCATTTTGACCACTTGGGCACGCCTAATATGCTGTGGGCTACGCTCAAGTACCAGTTGGGTTTGACCATCCAGCCGCCCTATAGCCTGCACGACATGGCGACCGATGCGCTGGGTGTGCTGGACAGTTTGGGCATTGCCCAGGCGCACGTGGTGGGTGTGTCGATGGGCGGCATGATTGCCCAGCGCATGGCCCTGGCCGCGCCGCAGCGCCTGCACAGCCTCACCAGCATCATGAGCAGCAGCGGCGCACGCGGCCTGCCCGCTGCCCAGCCCCATGTGCTGCGCGCGCTGATGTCGCGACCCAGTGGCAAAGACACAGCCTCTGTCGTGGCGCATTACGAGCGCTTGTTTGGCATCATTGGCAGCCCGGGCTTTCCCATCGCGCCAGCGCTTATGCGCGAGCGCATTGTGGCGGGCGTTGAGCGCAGCTACCACCCAGAGGGCACCGTGCGGCAAATGACCGCCGTAGCCGCCGACAGCCAACGGGCCGAGGCCCTGCGCAGCCTGCGCTGCCCCACCTTGGTGCTGCACGGCAAGGTAGACCCGCTGGTGCCCTTCGCCTGCGGCGAAGACACCGCGAAGCGCATACCGGGCGCAAAGCTGGTGGGTATTGAGGGCATGGGGCATGATTTAGCCCCCGGCGTAGTCACGGCGCTCATGCCGCATCTGTTGCCGTTTTTGGCCCAGCATTCGGCCCCCCATTCAGCCCCGTACTCAGCCCAGAACGCGGCCCGCCCATCGCCCGCCTCTGCCGATGCCTTAGCCCTTGCGCACTGAGCCCATGCCCATGAACTCCTCTGCAATCCCTGGCAACCAGCCCCAGCACTCCCAGCTGGGCAAGCCCAGCGCCTACATCGACCAGTACGATGCGGCGCTGCTCTACCCCATCGCGCGGCACACCAAACGCGGCGAGCTGGGCATCACAGGCACCCTGCCCTTCATGGGGGCCGACCTGTGGACGGCCTACGAGCTGAGCTGGCTGAACCTGCGCGGCAAGCCGCAAGTGGCCTTGGCCCACATCACCGTGCCGTGCGAGACACCCTGCATTGTCGAGAGCAAAAGCTTCAAGCTGTACCTCAACAGTTTCAACAATACCCGCTTGGACAGCATCGACGCGGTGCGCGAGCGCATTGCGGTTGACGTGGGCAGCGCCGCCTGGGGCAAAGAGGGCCGCGTAGGCGTGCGCCTGCTGGCACCCGAGCTATTTGGGCGCGAAAAAGTGGCCGAGCTGGAAGGCACTTTGCTCGACCGGCTGGATTTGGACTGCGAGCACTACACGCCCGCGCCCGAGCTGCTGGGCGCGCAATTTGATGAGCAGCCAGTGACTGAAGTTTTGGTAAGCCATCTGCTCAAAAGCAACTGCCTGGTGACCAACCAGCCCGATTGGGGCAGCGTGCAAGTAAGCTACAGCGGGCCGCAGATAGACCAGGCTGGTTTGCTGCGCTACATCGTGAGTTTTCGCAACCACAACGAGTTCCACGAGCAGTGCGTGGAGCGCATCTACACCGACATCATGGCGCGCTGCAAGCCCACCAAGCTGGCGGTGTATGCCCGCTATACGCGCCGGGGTGGCCTGGACATCAACCCCTGGCGCACCAGCCACCCGCAGGCCATGCCGCCCAATGTGCGCAGCGCGCGGCAATGATCCTTTCGGCTGGCTAGAAAATCTGCCAACTCACCCAGTAAGCTACGGCAGCCACAAAAGCTGATGCGGGGATGGTGAATATCCACGCCCAGACAATATTGCCTGCCACACCCCAACGCACCGCGCTCATACGGTGGGTGCTGCCTACGCCCACGATGGCACCGGTGATGGTGTGCGTGGTGGACACTGGAATGCCCATGGCGGTCGCGGTGAACAGCGTAATCGCCCCACCCGTCTCAGCACAAAAGCCACCGACAGGTTTGAGCTTGGTGATTTTTTGCCCCATGGTTTTGACAATTCGCCAGCCACCAAACATGGTGCCCAAGCCAATGGTGATGTAGCAGGCAATCACCACCCAGCCTGGCAGGTGGTCTTTGGTGGCCATCATCCAAGTGGGCAGGCCTGCCACGCCCGAGGTGGTGGCAGCAATCAGCAGCAGCCAGATAATGCCGGCTGTCTTTTGTGCATCGTTGCCACCGTGGCCCAGGCTGTAAGCGGCGGCCGATACCAGTTGCAAGCGGCGAAACCAGCGGTCGGTGTTGGACGGCTTGGCGCGCCGGCAAATCCAGGCGACAGCAACCATCATGAGCGAGCCCAACACAAAACCCAAAAACGGCGAGATGAAAATAAACGCCACAATCTTGAGCACCCCGGTGGCTATCAAGGCGCTGGCACCCGTCTTGGCAATCACCGCGCCCACAATGCCGCCAATCAATGCATGCGATGAGCTGCTGGGAATGCCGTAGTACCAGGTGATGATGTTCCAGGTGATGGCGCCAATCAAGGCGCCAAAAATCACGTGCATATCCACCACATTGGGCAGCACAATGCCCTTGCCAATGGTGGCCGCCACACTGAGGTGAAAGACAAAATAAGCACCAAAGTTAAAGAATGCAGCAAACACCACCGCCTGCCCGGGGCGCAGCACGCCGGTAGAGACTACGGTGGCAATCGAATTGGCGGCGTCGTGAAAGCCGTTCATGTAGTCAAAGGCCAGCGCCAGAAACAACAGCATAAAGACAACCCAGAGGGCAGTTTGAGCAGTAGCCATAGTGATGTACTCGCTATGGGTGTTAAGAGTTCTCGAGGATCACGCCCTCAATCAGGTTGGCCACGTCTTCGCATTTGTCGGTGATCGTCTCCAGCAGCTCGTACACGGCTTTGAGTTTGATCACTTCGCGCACGTCCGGCTCCTCGCGGAACAGCTTGCTCATGGCGCTGCGCATCACGCGGTCGGCATCGCTCTCC
>JANMTF010000200.1:0-28420 GCA_031390175.1 Polaromonas sp. | reverse complement strand
GTCGGGCAAGATGGGCGCTGAGATCATCCGCCTGTGGGCGGCCAGCACCGACTATTCTGGTGACCTGAGCATCGACGACAAAATTCTTGCTAGGGTCGTAGATACGTACCGTAGGATCCGCAACACGCTCAAATTTTTGCTAGCCAACATCAGCGACTTTGACGCGGCCACAGATGCCGTACCTTTGAACGAGCTGCTAGAGATCGACCGCTACGCCCTGTCGCGCGCCAGCCAACTGCAAAGCGAGATTTTGGCGCACTACACGGTGTACGAGTTTCACCCCGTCGTAGCCAAGCTGCAACTGTATTGCAGCGAAGACTTGGGCGGTTTTTACCTGGACATTCTCAAAGACCGTCTCTACACCAGCGCTGCCAAATCGCATGCCCGCCGCAGCGCGCAAACTGCGCTGCACCACATCACCCACGCCATGCTGCGCTGGATGGCACCGTTCTTGAGCTTCACTGCGGAAGAGGCGTGGAAGGATTTTGGCAAGTCTGCCACTGGCACCATCTTTACCGAAACCTATGCGCAGTTCAACCCCACCGATACCGCGCTGAACGCCAAGTGGGCCCGCATCCGCGAGATCCGCGATACGGTGAACAAAGACATCGAGGTGCTGCGCGCTGGTGGCAAGGTAGGCAGCTCACTACAGGCCGAAGTAGAGCTCACCGTGCCTGCGGACGACTTTGCATTATTGTCGTCACTGGGCGACGATCTGAAGTTTGTCTTCATCACCTCCGCTATCAGCTTGGTAGCTGGCCCCGCAATATCCACGAAGGTAACAGCCTCAAATCACGTCAAATGCGAGCGTTGCTGGCACTACCGCGCCGATGTGGGCGTTGACCCTGCGCACCCCACCATCTGTGGGCGCTGCACCAGCAACTTGTATGGCGCGGGTGAATCGCGCACAATGGCTTAAATGATTTTGGTAGCAAGGAGTTTGGAATGACCCCTATTGACGCAAACACACTGCTGGCACTGCCTGCCGAGCAGCGCTTGGCGCTGATTGAAACGCTATGGGACAGCCTGCACGCGCAAGATATCGAGCAAGCTTTGCCCGAATGGAAGCTGCGTGCGTTGGAGTACAGCCGCGCCCAGTACCTGGCTGCACCCGATACCGCGCAAAGCTGGAGCCAAGTGCAGGCCAACGCGCGCCAGCGACTGAATGCGTAAACTGGTATTTACTTAGTATGCGGATGCGCAATACTCGGATGCTTACCTTTGGTACGAGCGTGCGCGCAGCGGTTTAGGCGAAGAGTTCGCGCGCGCGGTGGATACCGTTCTCTCGCGCATCCGAACCGATCCCGCTCAATTCAAACGCAGCACCGGCAACGACAGAAGATTAGCAACCAAACGCTTTCCTTACGAAATTTTCTATGACTTTGATGCCAGTACTATCGTGGTGTATGCGGTGTTTCACACCTCGCAAAACCCCGATGTTTGGCAATCGCAACTTAACTAAGCACCTTTTTCGATATGGCAAAAATCAACAACACCTCCATGCTCCCCTGGCTAGGCCTGGCGCTGATCATTCTCATCGCCGACCAGTTCACCAAAACTCTGATCTTGGGCTACTACAGGCTGGGCGACAGCACCCAGGTGCTGAGCTTTTTTAATGTGGTGCGGGTGCATAACAGCGGCGCGGCTTTCAGCTTTTTGGCGGGCGCAGGCGGCTGGCAGCGCTGGTTCTTTACCGGCATTGGCGTGGTGGCTACCATTTTCATCATCTGGATGCTGCGCTCGCATGCGGGGCAAAAACTGTTTGCCTTCGCCTTGGCCTGCATCCTGGGTGGCGCAGTAGGCAATGTGGTGGACCGTGTGCTGCATGGCTATGTGGTGGACTTTTTAGACTTCCACTGGGGCAACATGCACTTCCCGGCGTTTAACGTGGCCGACAGCGGCATCACCATCGGCGCAGTGTGTTTGATTCTGGACGAGATCTTGCGGGTGCGGCGCGGGCGCTGATGAGCGGCCTGGTCTGTGTGCAAATGCTGCGCCTTAGCCAAACGCCCGCACCAACAAACTCACCCCATTGACCAGCAGCATCACGGAGATCAGCTGCAAAATTCGGTCCCGTGGGAGCCGCTCGTGCAGCCTGCCGCCTACAAATAGCCCCAACATCACGGCGGGCGCGGTGAGCGCTACCAGCATCAGCAACCTGGGCTGCAACAGCAAGCCGGTCATGACAAATCCACCCAAACGCAGCAGCACCGACACGCTGATGGTGCTGGCGATGGTGGCGCGCAGGACACCTTTGTCGGCAATCCGCCCACTGTAGAAAACCGCATAAATCGGCCCGCCGGTGCCGAATGTGGCACTGAACACACCGCCCACCATGCCAAACGGCGCGCGGGCTTTGGCGCTCCAGGTCAAGCCGCCCAGTTTGACGAACAGGTTGTAGCCGCCGTAGCACATCACAAACACGCCCAGCGCACCCAGCAGCCAGTTGGATGGCGCATTGAGCAAGAAAAACATGCCCAGCGCCATGCCGACAAACATGAACGGCAGCATCCAGCCGAGCTCGCGCCGGTCCACTTCGCGGTAGTTTCGCAAACCCGTCCACGCACTGGCACCCGCATCCATCACGCACACCATCGGCACAATGAAGGAGAGCGGCAGCACATGCGCCAACAGCGGCACGGCAATAATGCCCGCGCCAAAGCCGGTGGCACCAAACACCGTATAGGCCACAGCAAATACCACAGCCACGTAAGCCACCAGGCCCCATGGCGCTTGTGCAATCCATTCCATGGCGCGACTAGTGCGAAACAGAGTAATCGGCCTGTCCTGCGCCAAGCCGATCATGGGTAATTTCAAGCCCAGTGCTTTGCGCCATGTCTGGCCATTGCCTAGGGTAGCTCACCATGCCCCAAGGGCCGATTGCTTTGCCGTGAGAGAAGACGACGAGTGGGAGATCATTGTGGTGCAGCATAGTGAATGGAGCCCTTGGCGGATTTGTACTGGTACACATTGTCGGGCACGATGCGGCCATCATCCATCTCATCGTTTGATTTTTGAAGGCTCCAAAGCCGCAACGTCACCAAGCTAGCCCGGGCATCGGCCATGCGCTGGCCCCAACGCAGAGTTGAAACGTTATAGTCAACACCTTGTTCCGACATGAAGCACCTTCTTAACCTCCTGGCCGCCATTGCCCTTCTGGTTTGGGGCACCCACTTGGTACGCACCGGCATTTTGCGCGTGCTGGGTGCCAACCTGCGCGCGGTGCTGGCGCTGGCTACGGGTAACCGGGCCACTGCCGCGCTGGCCGGTGTGGGTGTGACGGCGGTGGTGCAGTCCAGCACCGCCACGGCTTTGATCGTGGCAGCTTTTGTAGGCCAAGGTTTGGTTACCCTGCCCGCCGCGCTGGCTGTGATGCTGGGGGCCGACGTGGGCACCAGCCTCATGGCGGTGGTGTTCCACTTTGATTTAAGCTGGCTCTCTCCGCTGCTCATATTTATCGGCGTGGTGATGTTTATCGCCAGGCAGGCCACCACCGTTGGGCGAGTGGGGCGTATTTTGATTGGCCTGGGCTTGATGCTGCTGGCGCTGGGCTTGATCAGCGAGTCCACCCGCGTGCTAACCCAATCGCCCGTGGTGCAGGTGGCGCTGAAGTCCCTCACCAGTGATTTATTGTTAGAGATTACCGTCGGCGCGGTCATCGCCGTGCTGGCCTATTCCAGCCTGGCCACGGTGCTTTTGGTGGCCACCTTGGCCGCCTCGCAAGTCATCCCCATGGACGTGGCGCTGGGCTTGGTGCTGGGGGCTAATTTAGGCAGCGGTTTACTGGCGGTCATCACCACCGCCACCTCGGCCATTACCGTGCGCCAAGTGCCGCTGGGCAATTTGCTGTTCAAGGCGCTAGGTGTGCTGGCGGTAGCGCCCTTGGTAGGTTTGTGGATCACGCATGCGCACTCCATGGTGGGCGGTGCAGCTACCCAGGTGGTCACTTTCCACCTAGCCTTTAACATCGCGGTGGCCGTGGTGTTCATGGGCTTTACCGGGCTGGTAGCCCGCTTTGTAGAAAAGCTCTTGCCTCCGCCCAAAGACAACGCCTTGTCGCGCCCCCGCCACCTCGACCCCTCAGCGTTGGCCACGCCCTCACTGGCCATCTCCTGCGCCACGCGCGAGGCGCTACACCTGGCAGATGTCGTAGAGACCATGTTGCGCGGCACGCTGACCGTGATCCAAGACAACGACCACGCCTTGGCGCAAGACCTGCGCAAGCTGGACGATACGATAGACCAGCTCTACTCGGCTATCAAATATTATTTAACCAAGATATCGCGCCAGGCTCTAGGCGAGAACGAGTCACGCCGCTGGACGGACATCATCAGCTTTACCATCAACATGGAGCAGATTGGCGACATCATTGAGCGAATTTTGCTGGACATCGAGGATAAAAAAATCAACAAGGCCCGCAATTTTTCTGAAGCGGGCATGGGTGAGATTTGCGAGTTGCACGGCATGTTGCTGGCCAACTTGCGTCTGAGCATGAGTGTGTTTTTAAATAGCAATATGCGGGATGCCCAGCGGCTGCTCGAAGAGAAATCCCGCTTTAGCACTCTGGAGCGAACCTACGCGGCCACGCACCTGGCGCGCTTGGCCGACAACACCATGCAAAGCATCGAGACCAGTGGTTTGCACCTGGATTTGATCAGCGACCTCAAGCGCATCAACTCGCACATCTGCTCTATCGCCTACCCGATTTTGGACTCCGCCGGAGCGCTCAGCCCTACGCGTCTGCGGCAGGCGAATTTGATAGTGGCGAGTGAGCCTATGCCCTTGGGAAAGGACTGATGGCTCTGCCGGTGTGATGGGCTTGCTTTACCTAGTAGGCAGCTGACGCTCGTTCGCGCTGTCTTTTCTAACTGTTTCTACGCTGCCAGCGCCTTAGCAGTACAAACCCTCATAAGGCACTTTCACATTGGACGCTAAGTGCTTGCAATACAAAGACTTTTTAATTACGGACTGTGTGCAATACCAGTCCTAAGTCTTTGATTTCATTGAACTTTTTTACAGTTCACCCCCTTGTAAGTAGATAGATTCCTGCTACAGTGGTAAATAGTGCAAAAAAGTGGGTACTCTTATTCATTTTCAGCATTTTTAATAGAAAACCATGTTCCAAGGCGCTTCCGCACTCCAACTTGACGCAAAAGGCAGACTCTCGGTACCCACGCGGTACCGGGATGTGCTGGGCGCGACGGCGGGTGGCTGCCTGACGATCACGCGCCATCCCGATGGCTGTTTGATGATTTTCCCGCGCCCTGAGTGGGAGAAATTTCGCGAACGCATCGCCCAGGTACCGATGTCTGCACAATGGGTGAAACGCATATTTTTGGGCAACGCAATGGATGTAGAAATGGACGGCACGGGCCGCATTCTCATCTCGCCTGAATTGCGCGCAGCGGTTGGCATCAGCAAAGACACGGTGATGCTGGGCATGGGTGAGTATTTCGAGCTGTGGGACAAGTCCACGCACGATGCAAAAGAGGCCGATGCACTGGCCAAAGAAGTCCCCGACGCGTTCAAGGACTTCTCTTTCTAACGGGCTCGCGGTGAACACAGCATGGCATCACACCACTGTCTTGTTAAGCGAAGCGGTCGATGCACTGCTCACTACAACAGACGGTCACTACATCGACGCAACATTTGGTCGTGGTGGGCACTCGCGTTTGATCCTCTCGCGCCTGGATGCACAGGGCCGCTTGACAGCGTTCGACAAAGATCTGGAAGCGCTGGCCGAGGCGCAGACCATCATCGACCCGCGCTTTGCGATTCGCCACGAGGGTTTCCAAGCCATCAGCGAGCTGCCCCACGCCAGCGTGCAGGGCGTGCTGATGGATTTGGGCATCAGCAGCCCACAGATCGACAACCCGGCGCGCGGCTTTTCGTTTCGCGGCGACGGCCCGCTGGACATGCGCATGGACACCACCCGTGGCCAGAGCGTGGCGCAGTGGCTGGAAACGGCCGAAGAATTGCACATCAAGGAGGTGATTCGTGACTATGGCGAAGAACGGTTTGCTGGGGCCATTGCAAAGGCGATTGTCGCGCGCCGACAAGAACGGGGCCCTCTTCTCACCACCCTCGAGCTGGCCACACTCGTGGCTGGCGCGGTCAAAACCCGCGAGTCGGGCCAGAACCCTGCAACGCGCACATTTCAGGCTTTTCGGATTTTCATCAACGCCGAGCTTGAAGAGCTCGAACGTGCGCTAGAGGCCAGCTTGGATGTGCTCGCACCCGGAGGCCATTTGGTGGTGATCAGCTTTCACAGCCTGGAAGACCGCATTGTCAAACAATTTATCGCCAAGCATTCGCGCGAGGAGATAGACCGCCGCTCGCCCGACTGGATGCTGCGCAAAGCCCCCGCCATGAAGCTCAAAGCATTGGGGCGCACCAAAACCAGCGAGGCTGAAGTGCAAGCCAACCCACGCTCACGCAGCGCGGTGATGCGGGTGGCGCAGCGTTTGGCGGTATTGAGCGCCGACGGGCCGCCCCTAGGCGCGAAGGCCCCCATGGGGGGCAGTGCAGCACGCGCAGCGGCAAACGTGGGGGCTACGCCAAGCGCCGACGGGCCGCCCCTAGGCGCGAAGGCCCCCAAGGGGGGCAGTGCAGCACGCGCAGCGGCAAACGTGGGGGCTAAGCCCCAATGACAAGGTTGAACATCGTGCTCCTGATCGCCGTCATCGCCAGTGCTCTTTACCTTGTACGCACACAGTACGAGTCGCGCCGCTTGTTTGTGGAAATCGAAAAAGCCCAAAACCTGTCGCGCAAAATCGACTTGGAGCGTGAACGCCTGGACGTAGAAAAACGCGCGCAAGCCACGCCTTTGCGGGTAGAAAAACTGGCCAAAGAGCAACTGCAAATGCGCACCGCTACGCCGGCGGTGACGCAGTATGTGCGCTCGGTGCAGGAGCCAGTGGGCACCAGCGCTACGGCGAGCTTGATCACCAGGCCAGCCAGCGCTGGCACGTCAGGAGCGCGCCCATGAAGAGCGTCGCTTACCACTCTAGTCCGCTGCTGGCCAGCAAAACGCCCGTGTGGCGCAGCAAATTCATCGTCGCAGCTATCGCGCTGAGCTTTACCGGTTTGGCTGGGCGCGCGGCCTATGTGCAGGTCATCAACAACGACTTTTACCAGCGCCAAGGTGAAGTGCGTTTTGCCCGCACGCTGGAGCTGCCCGCCAACCGGGGCCGTATTTTGGACCGCAACGGTTTGATCATGGCGTCCAGCGTTCCCGCGCCGAGTATTTGGGCTATCCCAGAAGATGTGGATGCCGACAAAGCCAAGCTGGCCAAGTTGGCCAAGCTGCTGGAGATGCCGCTCGGTGACCTGAAAAAAAAGCTCGCCGACGAAGATAAAACCTTCGTCTGGCTCAAGCGCCAAGTTGACGACTCTGTGGCGCAAGAAATCACTGCGCTGGGCATCAAAGGCGTGTACCAACGCAAAGAATACAAGCGCCAATACCCCGAGGGCGAGTCGATTGCGCAGGTCGTGGGTTTTACCAACGTGGAAGACAAAGGCCAAGAGGGCGTGGAACTGAGTTTTAACAAAGCCTTGGCAGGCAAGAGCGGCAGCCGCCGCGTGATCAAAGACCGCTTGGGTCGTGTGGTGGAAGACGTAGGCGAGACCTTGGCACCGGAAGACGGCAAAGACCTGCAGCTCTCGATAGACAGCAAGGTGCAGTTTTTTGCCTACCAAAAACTGCGCGATGCAGTGATCGAACACAAAGCCAAAGCCGGCAGCGTGGTGGTGCTGGACGCCGTGACCGGCGAGGTGTTGGGGCTGGCCAACTACCCCAGCTACGACCCGAACAAACGCGTGAACGTCAGCCTTGCGCAAATGCGCAACAGTGCGCTCACCGACACCTTTGAGCCCGGCTCGGTGATGAAAGCATTTACGGTGGGCATTGCGCTGGAAACCAATCGGGTCAAACCACAAACCCCGATCCAGACCGCACCGGGCCGCATTCAAATTACGGGTTCCACCATTTCCGACTCCCACCCCCACGGAGTGCTGACCGTGCAAGAGGTGCTGCAAAAATCGAGCAACGTGGGCACGGTGAAGATGGCCATGCAAATGCAGCCACGCGAGATGTGGGAAACCTTCTCACAGGCAGGCTTCGGCCAAAAGCCGCAGATCACCTTCCCCGGTGTAGTCTCGGGCCGCTTGCGTGCCTACAAAACCTGGCGCCCCATCGAGCAGGCCACCATGTCGTATGGCTACGGTTTGTCTGCGTCGCTGTTCCAGATGGCACGCGCTTACACGGTGTTTGGCCACGACGGCCAGATCATCCCTACCACCTTGCTAAAAAGCAACGAAATGGCCGCAGGCGTGCAAGTCTTCTCCCCCAGCACAGCAAGCGAGATCCGCAAAATGCTGCAAATGGCTGCGGGCCCAGGGGGCACGGGCCAAAAAGCACAGACGTCAGGCTACTCGGTGGGTGGCAAATCAGGCACGGCCTATAAACAGATTGGCAAAAATTACGGGACTGACGGCAACCGCAAATACCGCAGTTGGTTTGTGGGCATGGCCCCTATCGACAAACCGCGCGTGATTGTGGCCGTGATGATTGACGAGCCCAGCAATGGCAAACACTATGGTGGCGATGTGGCGGCACCCGTGTTCAGCGAGACGGTAGCGCAAACCTTGCGAATGCTGGGCGTACAACCCGACGTGGCGGTCAAGCCTCAGCTTGTGGCCAACCCTGAAGTGGAGTCTTTCTGATGGAACGGCTCAATTCCCCCGCTCAGGCCAGCCAGTGGTTGCACACGCACGTAGGTGGCGCATTGCACACCGACAGCCGCAAGGTGCGTGCGGGTGATGGTTTTATCGCCTGGCCTGGTGCCGCTACAGACGGGCGGCGCTTTGTGCAAGGTGCGTTAGACGCTGGTGCAGCCGCGTGTTTGGTGGAAGAGGACGGCGTGCAAGCATTTGGCTTTACCGACCCCCGCGTTGCCAGTTACCCGGCGCTCAAAGCCGCCACCGGCTGGATTGCCGATGCCTACTACGAGCAGCCCAGCCACGCGCTGGACGTGATTGCGGTCACCGGTACCAATGGCAAAACATCCACCGCCTGGTGGGTGGCACAGGCGCTTAATTTCTTGCATTACCGCACACCTTTGAAGAGCAATTCACTATCAAATAGTGAGCTGCTCCCGCAATATTCTAGTGGATTAGTGGGCACTTTGGGTACAGGAACACCGGGCTCCATGGTGTTCAACGGCCTCACCACGCCCGACCCGGTGCTATTGCACGCCGAGTTTGCCCAGATGCGTGCCAACGGCGCGCAGGCCTGCGCTATCGAGGCCTCCAGCATCGGCCTGGCCGAGCAGCGCTTGGCGGGCACAGCGATTCGAGTGGCGATGTTCACCAACTTCACGCAAGACCATTTGGACTACCACGGCAATATGCCAGCCTACTGGCAGGCCAAGCTGGCATTGTTTGACTGGCCGGGTGTGCAGGCAGCGGTGGTCAATCTAGACGACCCGCAAGGCGCAGAGCTTGCGCAGCACTGCGCAGCGCGTGGCGTACAAGTGTGGACGGTGTCGCTGCTGCGCACCGACGCTCGCGTGTGGGCGCAGGCTATCGAGTACACCGACACAGGCATGCGCTTTACGGTGTGCGAAGGCGCTCAACACGCTGCGCTGGAGTGCCCGGTGGTGGGCGACTATAACGTGTCCAACCTGCTGGGCGTGATAGCGGCGCTGCGCAGCTTGGATATTGAGTTACTTGCCGCATGCCAAGCGGTTTCCCGCTGCACCGCAGTGCCAGGTCGAATGGAATGCGTGACCTTGCCGGGCGCACCGATGGTGGCTGTGGACTATGCCCACACGCCCGACGCACTGGACAAGGTGCTTGCCGCACTTCGCCCCATGGCGCAAGCCCGTGGTGGCCAGCTATGGTGTGTATTTGGCTGCGGCGGCGACCGCGATGCCAGCAAGCGGCCCTTGATGGCGCAAGCCGCTGAGCGCGGTGCCAACAAAGTAGTGGTCACCAGTGACAACCCCCGCAGCGAAGCACCAGAGAGCATCATTGCCCAGATAGTCGCAGGACTGGCCGCTCCAGCCCGCGCCCAAGTGCAAACTGACAGGGCACTGGCGATTGCCAATGCCGTGCAGCAAGCCAAAGCGCAGGACGTGATCGTGATTGCAGGCAAAGGCCACGAAGACTACCAGGACATTGCCGGCACCAAATATGCTTTCTCTGACATAGCCCATGCGCGTATCGCTCTACAGCGCCGCGCAGAGAGAAACTAACATGATGAACTTGCAACGCGCCCAAACCCTGCTGCTAGGCCGTGGTCTGTCTGCGCGCCTAGTGGGCAATGGCACGCTCACCATTCAACGGGTGCATACCGACACCCGCAGCTTGCAGGCGGGCGATTTGTTTGTGGCGCTGAAGGGCGAGAAATTTGATGCCCACGACTTCCTGCCCCATGCCCAGCAAGCCGGTGCGCAAGCCGTCATCGCTCGGCATGGCATAGCAGAGGCGGGGCTCAGCGGCCTGGAGGTTGCCGACAGCAAGCTGGCCCTGGGTGGCCTGGCCAGCGCTTGGCGCAGGCAGTACAACCTGCCTTTGATTGCGGTAACCGGCAGCAACGGTAAAACCACCGTCACGCAAATGATAGCTAGCATTTTAAGAGCTGCTTGCGCAGACAAAGCTTGGGCTACCAAGGGCAACCTTAACAACGATATTGGCGTACCCCTGACCTTGCTGGGCCTGACGCAGGCGCACCAAATGGCGGTGATAGAGCTGGGCATGAACCATCCCGGCGAGATAGCCTATTTGGCAGAGCTGACGCAAGCCACGGTAGCCGTAGTGAACAACGCGCAGCGCGAGCACCTGGAGTTTATGCACACGGTAGAGGCGGTAGCGCGAGAAAATGGCAGCGTGATCATGGCATTGCCCGCAGACGGCGTAGCGGTGTTTCCAGCAGACGATGCCTATGCCACCTTATGGCGCAGTATGGCTGGTGGCCGGCGGTGCATCAGCTTTGCCATGGCCGGTTCTGCCGACGTGACGGCCAGCGCTGATTGGGAAGATGGTGCATGGCGGGTGCGCGCAGCCACACCGCTGGGCGCGATGGGTTTTAAACTGGCCATAGCCGGAAGGCACAACGTAAAAAATGCCTTGGCTTCCATTGCCGCCTGCGTAGCAGCCGGTGTGCCACTGGACACCATTGCGCGCGGTCTGGAGGCGTTTGAGGCGGTCAAAGGCCGGTCCCGCGCCTTGAGTGTGCGCGTAGGCGGCAAACCCATCACCATCGTTGACGACACCTACAACGCCAACCCCGACTCAGTGCGCGCGGCCATCGATGTGCTGGCCGACTTGCCCGCGCCGCACCTGCTGGTGCTGGGCGACATGGGCGAGGTAGGCGACCAAGGCCCCGAGTTCCACGCCGAGATTGGCGAATATGCTGCCGAACGCGGCATAGAAACCCTGCTGTGCATGGGCGAGCTGATGCGCTATGGCGCAGCAGTGTTCCCAGGCGCGCGGCATTGCGGCGGCGTAGAGGCGCTCAACGCCTGCGTGCTGGCCGACATTGCGTCCTACCGCAGCGTTTTGGTCAAAGGCTCGCGGTTCATGAAGATGGAACGTGTGGTGGATGCTATTACCGCATCTGCAGCGCAAGTAGCCCCTATAAACACAACAATACAAGAGGCGCAACATGCTGCTTAGTTTGGCCAGTTGGCTGCAAACCCTGTCACCCGAGTTTGGGTTTTTCCGGGTTTTTCAATACCTCACCTTCCGGGCCGTAATGGCGGCCATGACGGCATTGCTGATTGGCCTGTTTGCCGGGCCGTGGGTGATCCGGCGTTTGGCTGCGCTCAAAATAGGCCAGCCGATCCGTGAATACGCCATGCAAACCCATTTGGCCAAAAGCGGCACACCCACCATGGGCGGGGTGTTGATACTGATCTCGATAGCCGTATCCACGCTGATGTGGTTTGACCTGCGCAACCGCTTTGTCTGGATTGTGTTGATCGTGACTTTGGGCTTTGGTGCCATCGGTTGGGTGGACGACTGGCGCAAGGTAGTGCACAAAGACCCTGAGGGCATGCGCTCGCGCGAAAAGTACATGTGGCAGTCCATCATCGGCTTGGTTGCAGCGCTGTACCTGGTGTTCAGCATTTCCGAGAGCAACAACCTGCGCGTGATCGAGCTGTTTTTGAAATGGGTTCAATCAGGTTTTGATGTGAACTTGCCGCCCAAGGCCGGTTTGATGGTGCCGTTTTTCAAAGAAGTCAATTACCCCTTAGGCGTGTTCGGTTTTGTGATCATGACTTACTTGGTGATCGTGGGGTCGAGCAACGCAGTGAACTTGACCGACGGCTTGGACGGCCTGGCCATCATGCCGGTGGTGATGGTGGGTTCGGCACTCGGTGTGTTTGCCTATGTCACCGGCAGCTCGGTGTATTCCAAGTACCTGTTCTTCCCCCATATACCCGGCGCTGGTGAGTTACTGATATTTTGCGCAGCCATGGCCGGGGCAGGCTTGGCGTTTTTGTGGTTCAACACCCACCCCGCGCAAGTGTTCATGGGCGATGTGGGTGCGCTGGCACTGGGTGGTGCGCTGGGTACGGTAGCAGTCATCGTGCGGCAAGAAATTGTTTTCGCCATCATGGGCGGTATTTTTGTGGTGGAAGCGCTGTCGGTGATGGCGCAGGTGATGTACTTCAAATACACCAAAAGAAAGTATGGCGAAGGCAGGCGCATTTTGAAAATGGCACCGCTGCATCACCACTTTGAAAAATCGGGTTGGAAAGAAACCCAGGTTGTCGTGCGTTTTTGGATCATCACCATGCTGCTGTGTTTGATCGGTTTATCTACTTTGAAACTGCGTTAATGGGCACTTTGCAAGACACCTCTGTATTGATTTTGGGTTTGGGCGACTCGGGCCTGGCCATGGCGCGCTGGTGCGCGCACGCCGGTGCGCGCGTGACAGTAGCGGACACGCGCGAGGCACCGCCACAACTGGCTGCTTTGCGTGCCGAGCTGCCCGATGCCAAGTTTGTGCACGGCGCGTTTGCAGCCAGCCTGGTCGAAGGGTCAGATACTCGCGCCGTGTTCAAAAGCCCAGGGCTCACACCCGAACAAGTTGCTCCTATATTAGGAGCTTCTCGCGCAAGTGGTTTGTGGGTCAGTGGTGAATTGGGCTTATTTTCTCAAGGCTTGCAGGCGCTAAAAGACAGCCAAGCCTACAGCCCTAAGGTGCTGGCCATTACGGGCACGAACGGCAAAACCACGGTCACCTCGCTGACCGGGCAATTGGTGGAGCGTGCGGGTAAAACAGTCGCTGTGGCAGGCAATATTGGTCCCACCTTACTAGACACCTTAGCTGCGCACACTGCCGCGCAGACGCTGCCCGAGGTGTGGGTGCTGGAGTTGTCGAGTTTTCAGCTCGACGAAGTGGAGGGCTTTGAGCCGACCATGGGCACCGTGCTCAATCTCACGCAAGACCATCTGGACTGGCATGGAGCCATGCCTGCCTATGGGGCGGCCAAGGCGCGCATCTTTGGTGCGCACCGTGCAGACGCTGCGCCCATGCTGCTGAACCGCGATGACCCTGCGGTGATGGCCATGCTGCCCGCACTGGTCAAGGGCAAGCAACTGCGTGACTACGTGAGCTTTGGCACCGATACACCCACCCGCCCCGGCGACTGGGGCATGGAGTCGGTCAATGGCATGACGTGGTTAGTCAAAGCCATGGAGGCCGACGAAACACGCCGCCGCCGTAAAGATACCGCCGAAGAGGTGTATATCCAGCGCCTGATGCCCGCAGACGCCCTGCGCATACGCGGCAAACACAACGCCGCCAACGCGCTGGCAGCTTTGGCATTGGCCAGCGCAGCGGGTTGCACCTTGGCCCCCATGCTGTACGGCTTGCGTGAATACCGAGGCGAGCCCCACCGCGTGGAAGCGGTGGCCGTCGTCAACGACGTAGAGTACTTTGACGACAGCAAAGGCACCAATGTGGGTGCCACCGTGGCCGCACTCGCCGGTTTGGGTGGCGACAGAAAATTGGTAGTGATTTTGGGTGGCCAAGGCAAGGGACAAGATTTTTCACCCCTGGCTGCACCCGTGGCCCGCTACGCCCGTGCCGTAGTGTTGATTGGCGAAGACGCACCCGCGATTGCCAAAGCCTTAGATGGCATTACCGTGCCAGTCTTGCATGCCAGCAGCATGCAAGACGCTGTCGCCCAAGCCGCACAGCGTGCCCACGCGGGTGACGCGGTGCTAATGTCGCCTGCCTGCGCCAGTTTTGACATGTTTAAAAACTACCCGCACCGCGCCGAGGTATTCCGCGCGGCGGTAGCTCGCCTGGCTGAGGCGGCTGGCCTGCCATTGGTGGAGGGCGTATGAGCGAGTTGGCCGCAACCCGCCCTGCCACTGGTTCAGTCCAGCGCGCCACTGCGTGGTTTGCCAGCCTGAGTGCGGCAGCCCAGTCAGCCGCTGAGGTTCTGCCAGTGCGTATTGGCAGCGCGGAGTATGGCCGCACCCGCTCCACCCCGGCCAGCGTACTGGGCTTTGACCAGGTATTGCTATGGGTGACCGTGGCGCTCTTGGCGTTTGGGGTGGTGATGGTGTATTCGGCCTCTATCGCGATGCCGGATAACCCCCGTTTCGCGCGCTATGCGCATACGCACTTTTTGACGCGGCATGTACTGTCTTTGGCCGTGGCTTTCATGGCGGCCCTGATTGCTTTTCAAATTCCGATGCAGGCTTGGGAAAAGTTTGCACCATGGATTTTCGTGGTGTCGCTGATTTTGCTGATCTTGGTATTGGTACCGTTCATTGGCAAAACCGTATATGGCGCGCGGCGCTGGATATCGCTGGGATTTATGAATTTTCAGCCTTCAGAGCTGGCCAAATTTGCTGTGCTGCTGTATGCGGCTGACTATATGGTGCGCAAAATGGATGTGAAAGAAAAGTTCTTTCGCGCAGTGCTGCCGATGGCAGTAGCAGTAGCAGTCATAGGCATGCTCCTGCTGGCTGAACCTGACATGGGCGCGTTCATGGTGATTGCTGTGATCGCCATGGGTATCTTGTTTTTGGGCGGCGTCAACGCCCGCATGTTCTTTTTGATCGCTGCAGTGATGGTGGTGGCTTTTGGACTGATGGTGATGCTGTCTGACTGGCGGCGTGAGCGCATCTTTGCCTATCTGGATCCCTGGAGCGAAAAGCACGCCCTGGGCAAAGGCTACCAGTTGTCGCACTCCCTGATCGCCATTGGCCGTGGCGAGATTTGGGGTGTGGGCTTGGGCGGCAGTGTCGAAAAACTGCACTGGTTGCCCGAGGCACATACCGACTTCTTACTGGCGGTCATCGGTGAAGAGTTTGGTTTGATTGGCGTGCTGGTAGTCATCGGTTTATTTTTATGGGTGACCCGTCGCATCATGCACATTGGCCGACAGGCTATTGCTCTGGAGCGTTTGTTTGCCGGTCTGGTCGCGCAAGGTGTAGGTATCTGGATGGGTTTTCAGGCCTTCATCAACATGGGCGTGAACCTGGGCGCTTTGCCTACCAAAGGGCTGACCTTGCCGCTGATGAGCTACGGTGGTTCTGCCATTTTGATGAACCTCGTGGCCTTGGCCGTGGTGCTGCGTGTGGACTATGAGAACAAGCAACTCATGCGCGGAGGGCGGCTATGAACCTACCATCCAGCAAATGCGCGTTGATCATGGCGGGCGGCACAGGCGGCCATATTTTTCCAGGTTTGGCTGTGGCAGAAGCCTTGCGCAGCAGTGGCTGGCAAGTGCAGTGGCTAGGCGCACCCAACAGCATGGAGTCGCGCTTGGTACCGCCGCGTGGGTTCCCATTGCAAACCATTGACTTCTCCGGCGTGCGCGGCAAAGGCTTAGTGACCTTGGCTTTGCTGCCACTGCGTTTACTCAAAGCATTTTGGCAAAGCATCCAGGTGATTCGCCGGGTCAAGCCCGATGTCGTGGTGGGTTTGGGCGGCTACATCAGCTTTCCTGCAGGTTTGATGGCGGTGCTGCTGGGCAAGCCGCTGGTGTTGCATGAGCAAAACTCTGTGGCAGGCATGGCCAACAAAGTCTTGGCCACTGTGGCCGATAAAGTGTTTACCGCTTTTCCGGGCGTGTTCGCCAAGGGCGAATGGGTAGGCAACCCGCTGCGCGCAGAGTTTTTGCAGCAAGCACAGCCATCGGTGCGATTTGCAGGCCGCAGCGGCCCGTTGAATTTACTGGTCGTCGGCGGTAGTCTGGGTGCCAAAGCCTTGAACGAGATCGTACCCAAGGCCGTGGCGTTGTTGCCCGTTGCGCAGCGTCCACGCATTACGCACCAAAGCGGTGAAAATCAAATCGATGCATTGCGTGCCAACTACGCAGCAGCAGGTGTAGAGGCCACCCTCACGCCCTTTATCGACAACACGGCAACGGCGTTTGCACAGGCTGACTTGATCGTATGCCGCGCTGGGGCATCCACCGTGACTGAGATTGCAGCCGTGGGCGCGGCGGCCCTGTTTGTGCCCTACCCTTTTGCTGTCGATGACCACCAAACCACTAACGCCCGCTTTTTAAGTGACCAAGGCGCCGCGCAGCTGATTGCGCAAAAAGATTTAACGCCAGAAGGTTTGGCTTCCATGCTGCAAAAAACTGAGCTGCTCCCGCTATTATCTATGGGCCAAAAAGCCAAATCCATGCAAAAAATTAACGCTACCGAAGCGGTAGTACAAGCCTGCGAATCACTCACCGGTGGTCGTAGCGCACAAGTACAGGGAGCCAAGCTGTGAAGCACGCCGTTCGCAACATCCATTTCGTCGGTATTGGCGGCTCGGGCATGTCGGCCATTGCTGAGGTGCTGCACAACCTAGGTTACATGGTCTCAGGCTCAGACCAGTCTGACACCCCCACGCTGCGCAGACTGGGCAGTCTGGGGATCACAACCTTCGTGGGCCATACGGCGGCAAATGTCCAGGGAGCCGATGCGGTAGTGATCTCTACCGCCGTGAAAGCTGACAACGCGGAGGTGGTGGCGGCGCGCGCGCAACGCATCTCTATCGTGCCGCGCGCCTTGATGCTGGCCGAGCTGATGCGCCTGCAACGCGGCATCGCCATCGCGGGCACCCACGGCAAAACGACGACCACCAGCTTGGTAGCCAGCGTTCTGTTGGCTGCAGGGCTAGACCCCACCTTTGTGATTGGCGGACGGCTAACCAGTGCTGGAGCCAATGCCCGCTTGGGACAGGGCGACTACATCGTGGTGGAGGCCGATGAGTCCGACGCCTCGTTCTTGCACCTGCTGCCGGTCATGGCCGTAGTGACCAATATCGATGCAGACCATATGGAAACCTACGGCCATGATTTTGAGCGCCTCAAGGGCGCGTTTGTAGACTTCTTGCACCGCATGCCGTTCTACGGGGTGGCAGTGCTGTGCACCGACGATCCGGCTGTCAAGGACATTGTGTCCAGGGTAACTTGCCCCGTCACGACCTATGGCTTGCACGAAGACGCCCAGGTGCGCGCCGTCAATGTGCGCCCCGCCAACGGCAAGATGCAGTTTACCGTGCAGCGCCGCAATGGCGTGAGCATGCCCGATATGGAGATCACGCTGAACTTGCCGGGCAACCACAACGTGCTCAACGCGCTCTCGGCAATCGCCGTAGCCACCGAGCTGGATGTGCCGGATGCGGCCATACAAAAAGCTTTGAGCGAGTTTGCAGGGGTAGGCCGCCGCTTCCAAAGCTATGGGCAAGCGCCCGCCAAGGGCGGCGGCAGCTTCACCGTGATTGACGACTATGGCCATCACCCTGTGGAGATGGCCGCCACTTTGGCCGCAGCGCGTGGTGCATTTCCTGGGCAACGTTTGGTGCTGGCATTCCAGCCGCACCGCTACAGCCGCACCCGCGACTGCTTTGAAGATTTTGTGAAGGTCATCGGTCAGGCTGATGTGGTGTTGCTCTCTGAGGTGTATGCGGCTGGTGAAGCCCCGATTGTTGCCGCAGATGGCCGTGCGTTGGCACGCGCACTGCGCGTGGCAGGCAAAGTAGAGCCGGTGTTTGTGGACGATATTGCTGTCATGCCGCAAGCGGTGGCAGATAACGCCCGTGCGGGCGATGTGGTGCTGTGCATGGGAGCAGGCTCTATTGGTGCAGTGCCTGAAAAAATTATTGAATTGCTACAAAAACAGGAGCTACTTGCGCAATAATCCAATGCGCTAGAACTTGAAAAGGTGATGAATGTGATGAACTTTGGCAAAGTAGCCGTCTTATTCGGTGGTGCATCGGCAGAGCGGGAAGTCTCGCTCATGTCGGGCGCCGGTGTGCTTAAAGCGCTGCAATCGCGCGGCGTGGATGCGCACGCCTTTGACCCGGCGCAGCGTGATTTGGGTGACCTCAAACGCGAAGGCTTTGCGCGCTGCTTTATCGCCCTGCATGGCCGCTGTGGTGAAGACGGCACGGTGCAGGGCGCGCTGGAATTGTTAGGCATTCCCTACACTGGCTCAGGGGTCATGGCCTCGTCATTGGCAATGGACAAAGTCATGACCAAGCGCGTCTGGCTTTCAGAAGGCCTGCCCACTCCAGCTTGGCGAGTGGTGGCCAGTGCCGAGCAAACTCAGCAGGCTTTCGCCGCATTAGGCAGTCCCATGATTATCAAACCCGCCCGAGAAGGCTCGACCATTGGATTGACCAAGGTGCTTGATATCAGCCAGTGCGCAGAGGCTTATGCGTTGGCCGCACAGCACGACCCTTCTGTGCTGTGCGAGCAATTTATCAGCGGTGATGAGGTCACCTGCCCCATACTGGGCAGCGCTGCCAGTGCCAAGGCCCTGCCAGTCATTCGGGTGGTCGCGCCAGGGGGCAATTACGATTACCAAGCCAAATATTTTGGCGATGAAACCCAATACATCGTGCCATGCGACTTGCCAGCGGGAGAAGAAGCCGCCGTCCAAGAACTGGTGGTCAAAGCCTTTCGCACGCTCAGTTGCAAAGGCTGGGCGCGCGCCGATGTGATGATTGATGCCGCCACTCGCAAGCCGTATTTGCTGGAGATCAACACCTCTCCCGGCATGACCAGCCATTCATTGGTGCCCATGTCTGCAAACGCTGCAGGTATGAGCTACGAAGACCTGTGCGTGCACATTCTGGGAACGGCTTCTCTGGAGCATGCCAAGCCATGAACCCCTCCATGCCGATGCCTACCGACGTTCGCCTGATGAATATCAGCGCGGCGTTGCTGGGCTTGGGCGTGTGCGTGGCTTTGTTGATTGGTGCCGCCCGTTGGGTAGTACGCCACCCCGTATTTAGCATCGCTGGCATCACCGTGCAGGGCGACACCGTGCATAACAACGACGTGACCTTGCGTGCCAATGTAGCCTCGCGTTTACAAGGTAACTTTTTCACTTTGGATTTAGCGCAGACTCGCGCGGCCTTTGAGGCCGTGCCCTGGGTGCGCAAAGCCGTCGTGCGGCGCGAGTTTCCTAACCATCTGCGTGTCAGTTTGGAAGAGCACCGCAGCGCAGGTTTGTGGGGCGCTGACAGCGAATCTCGCTTGGTCAATACCTTTGGTGAAGTGTTTGAAGCCAATGCGGGTGACGCTGAGAACGAAGAACTTCCCCGATTGGTGGGCCCTGATGGCCAAGGTCCCCAGGTGCTAGAGGTCTACCGCAGCTTGAATGCGCTGTTTACGCCACTAGACGCAAATATTGAAGAGCTGGAACTGACCGGGCGCGGCGGCTGGCGCTTGCTGCTAGATGGCGGCGCAGTCATCGAGATGGGGCGTGGCACGGTGGCTGAGCTGGGCGCGCGCGTCAAGCGTTTTACCCAAACCTACACCCAGGTTTTATCGGCGTACCAGCGCGCGGGTTTAGACCGCATTGAGCTGGTGGATTTGCGCCACAACGAAGGCTACGCCATACGGCTGCGCGGCGTGAGCGCGGTGGTGACAGCACCAGGAACAGAGAAGAAATAGAGGCGGAAACATGGCAAAAGACTATAAAGATTTGGTAGTAGGTTTAGATATTGGCACGTTCAAAGTGATGGTGGTGGTGGCCGAGGTGATGCCTGGAGGTGAGCTGAAACTTGCAGGTTTGGGCATAGCGCCCAGCAATGGTTTGAAGCGCGGTGTGGTGGTGAACATTGATGCCACGGTGCAAAGTATCCAACTGGCTTTGAAAGAAGCCGAGTTGATGGCCGATTGCAAAATTACCCGTGTATATATCGGCATTACCGGCAGCCATATTCGCGGCATCAACTCCAGCGGCATGGTGGCCGTGAAAGACCGTGAGGTAACCCCGGCCGATGTGGCGCGCGTGGTAGAAACTGCCAAGGCTATCAACATCTCCAACGACCAGCGCTTGCTGCTGGTTGAGCCGCAAGAGTTCGTGATTGATGGGCAAGATGTGCGCGAACCCATTGGCATGAGCGGCATCAGATTAGAGGCCAAGGTGCACATCGTCACTGGCGCGCAAAGCGCTGCAGAGAACATTATCAAGTGCGTACGCCGCTGCGGACTGGAAGTGGAGCAGCTCATGCTCAACCCGCACGCGTCCAGCCAGGCGGTACTCACCAAAGATGAAAAGGAGCTGGGCGTCGCGATGGTGGATATTGGCGCGGGCACGACCGATGTAGCCATCTTTACCGGCGGCGCGATCCGGCATACGGCCGTCATCCCCATTGCAGGCGATTTAATCACCAGCGACATCGCCATGGCGCTGCGCACACCCACCAAAGACGCAGAAGACATCAAAGTCGAAAGTGGTTGCGCCAAGCAGTTGCTGGCAGACCCACAAACCCAGGTAGAAGTGCCTGGCCTGGGAGACAGGGGCCCGCGCATGCTGGGTAAGCAAGCCTTGTCGGGCGTGATAGAGCCGCGTGTGGAAGAAATTTATTCCCTGGTGCAGCAAGTCATTCGCGAGTCAGGCTATGAAGAGGTGCTGTCCTCTGGCATTGTGATCACGGGCGGCAGCGCCGTCATGACCGGCATGGTCGAGCTGGGCGAAGACATCTTTTTGAAGCCCGTACGCCGCGGTATGCCGCAGTACAACAGCGCTCTCTCCGATATGGTGGCGCAGTGCCGCGCGGCTACGGTGATGGGCCTGCTCGAAGAAGCTCGGCTGGCACGTTTGCGCGGCTTCAAAGTGGCTGCCAAGAGCGGCTCCGTGAAAACAGCTTTTGGTCGGTTCAAAGATTTTGTCGTGGGGAATTTCTGACATGTTCAAGAAACTCTACATGGCGCGCGGCAGCCCGCCCAGATGGCCGGGCAAAGACCCCGGCTGGATCGACAGCTCCTGATTGGGAGCCGGTCAGTAAAAAACAAGTATCAAAAAATTTTAGGCAACTGCAATAAACGATTGAAGGAGAATTGAAATGGGTATCGAAATGATCGAAGTCGAAGAATTTAATTTGGGCACACTGATTAAAGTCATTGGTGTGGGCGGCGGCGGTGGCAACGCCGTAGAGCACATGATTGCACGCAGCGTGCAAGGCGTGGAGTTCATCACGGCCAACACCGACGCGCAGGCGCTCTCGCGCAGCGCGGCGCACAAAACCATCCAGCTGGGCACCAGTGGCCTGGGCGCAGGCAGCAAGCCAGACAAAGGCCGAGATTCCGCGCAAAGCGCCGAAGAAGACATTCGCGCGGCCATTGATGGCGCGCATATGCTGTTCATCACCGCCGGCATGGGCGGCGGCACCGGCACTGGCGCTGCGCCCGTGATTGCCCGCATCGCCAAGGAGATGGGCATCCTCACCGTAGGTGTGGTGACCAAACCTTTTGAGTGGGAAGGCGGTCGCCGCATGACCAATGCTGACAACGGCTTGGCCGAGCTGGAGGCCAATGTCGACTCATTGATTGTGGTGCTCAACGAAAAGCTGCTGGACGTGCTGGGTGACGACATTACCCAAGACGAGGCTTTCGCGCATGCCAACGACGTGCTGAAAAACGCCGTCGGCGGGATTGCCGAAATCATCAACGTGCCTGGCCATGTGAACGTCGACTTTGAAGACGTGCGCACCGTGATGGGTGAGCCAGGCAAAGCCATGATGGGTACCGCAGCCGCCAACGGCCCTGACCGCGCACGCATTGCAGCTGAGCAAGCTGTCGCTTGCCCACTGCTTGAAGGCATTGACCTGTCGGGCGCTAAGGGTGTGCTGGTATTGATTACCGCCGCCAAGGGCTCGCTCAAACTGAGTGAATCCAAGCTGGCGATGAACACCATTCGCGCATACGCATCACCCGACGCGCATGTCATCTATGGCACCGCCTACGACGACAGCCTGGGCGAGGACATTCGCGTAACCGTCGTGGCCACCGGTCTGTCGCGCCAAGGCATGCGCCGCACTGCGCCTCCCTTGCAAGTACTGCGCACAGGTACCGATAACGTACCTTTCCATGTGCCTACCGTAAACAATGTGGTGGGCCAAGGCCCCGTGCACAGCGCAGGCAACGGCATGGGCACGGGTGCCGCGCAGCCAGACTACAACGGAATGGCAGTTCCTAGCGTGTGGCGTACCAACCGCACCCAAGCGGCTGCGAAAGTCGATGCGCTGTCTTCCGGCGGCATGGACGATTTTGAAATCCCGGCATTTTTACGCAAACAAGCGGATTAATAACGAAAACGTTCCACTTATAGAAAGCCCTTGGATTTTCCCAAGGGCTTTTTTCATGGCCCGGCTTAGAATATGCGTGTGTTACAACAAAGAACCCTTAAGTCCTTAACCAAAGCCGTAGGCGTTGGCATGCACAGCGGCCAGCGTGTAGAACTGACGCTGCGGCCCGCCCAGCCTGATACGGGTATAGTGTTTCGGCGTGTGGACTTGCCTGAACCTGTCGATATCCCCATAACCGCCTTATCAGTCACGGATACTCGGATGGCCACGACCGTCACGGCCCATGGCACCAAGGTGCAAACCATTGAACATTTCATGTCCGCCTGTTCTGGGCTGGGCATTGACAATTTGTATGTAGATATCACGGCCGAAGAAGTGCCGATTCTGGATGGCTCCGCAGCCTCCTACGTATTTTTGTTACAAAGCGCAGGTGTTACGCTGCAAAACGCTCCCAAACGCTTTATCCGCGTGCTCAAGGCTGTGGAGGTGCGCCAAGGCGAAGGGGTGCATGCCAAATGGGCAAAGTTAGAGCCTTTTGAGGGCTACAAACTCGGTTTTGAAATTGAATTTAACCACCCCGCCGTCGACTCCACCGGCCAGAGAGTCGAATTTGATATGTCCACGGGCAATTACAGTCGCGACATAGCCCGCGCCCGTACTTTTGGTTTTACCCGTGATGTCGAGGCTTTGCGCGCCAACGGCTTGGCCTTGGGTGGAGGGCTGGACAACGCCATAGTGATGGACGATTACAAAGTACTCAACACCGGCGGCTTGCGCTACGACGATGAATTTGTGAAACACAAAATCCTCGATGCCATGGGCGACCTGTACTGTTTAGGCAAACCTTTGCTGGCAGCTTATTCGGCATTTCGCTCTGGCCACGCCATGAATAATTTGCTGCTACGCGAGCTGCTGTCTCGCCCCGATGCCTTTGAGGTGACCAGCTTCGAAGACGAGCGCCGTGCGCCTGCTGGCTTTGCCCAATTGGCACGGGCTTGGTAGTCCCTCCCAAGGCAACTTAGTGGCAAGCCCTCCTGTGAAATCCGCATCCGCGCCTGCCCAGCAGGCGCGCCTCATTTTGCAAGACCCCCTCGCGGGCAATGAAGCAGCCCTACCCACATTGCGATTGAGCCGCGAATTGGGCCCGGTAACGGAGTCGGGACTCGATCGCGACGCAGTCCAGCAGATATGGGAGACCTTGCAGCTCAAACCCGAAGAAGTCATAGCGGGCCGCGCCCAGTTGCGCGACGCCAACGCCAAAACACAAGCTGCTACCCAGCAGGCGAAAACTGCACGTGCAGAAGTTGGGCAATTGCATGCCAAGTTGCAAAACCTGGAAGAAACGCGGTGGAAACACCCAGCAGTCTATGGCGCTGGTGCTGCCCTGTTGGGGGTGGGTTGGCTTTGGCTGTCAGAGCGGAAAAAACGCATCGCTGCCCAAGCGCATGCTGCGATGTGGTTCACCGAAGAAAACAGCGTATTGGCCATGCCTGAAGGCCCCGCGTCGATATCTGAACCAACGGCATCTGAACCCATTGCGATAGAGCCGATTCATAGCCTTACATCGTCCCCTGCACCGGCCGCGCCTCTCGTACCTGCTGTTGAACCTATCTCAGACCCGATAGCCCAATCTATCACCCCAGAAGATTTGCTGCCCTACGTTGCACCTAAAAAGGCAGTCGTGCCCGTGTTCGAACCTCCCGCGCCGTGGTGGAAGCTCAGTAAACGCAAGCCCGTTCACAAACCAACTGGTAAGCCCAGTGAAAATGCCCTATTCAGTGGTAGTTTGGGCTCAACTAATAGCCACCACATTACGCAAATGCAAGCCTCCGATGCGGATGAGCTGTATGAAGACAGCACCGAGCTAGAGGACATGCACGCGCCAGATGTGCCTGAATACGATATCGAGCTGGCCAACGTCGAGCTGTTGACACAAACCCGCCTAAAGCCTGCATCCAGCGAAGACGCCATGGGCCATCTGCTGGAAATTCGCATGGCAGTGCAAGCCCTTGTTGTACTGGGCAAGCCCTCGGCTGCTCTCACCCTACTGGCCCAGCACATTGAAGAGATGCCCAACACTTGCGCCTGGGCCTACATGGAGTATTTGGACCTGAGCTCCAATCTGAGGCAACGTGAAGCGTTCGAGGCCATGCGTAAACGCTACCGTTTGCAGTTCAATCGCTTGGCGCCCTACTGGATGGAGCCCAACGGGTCTGTGCAAAGCCTGGAAAGCTACGAACGCCCCATGGCTGAGCTGTGCGCAGCATGGCCATCATTGGAGCGCACCAAGGCCATGATAGGCACTTGGCTGCAAGGCACACTGCACGCGCGCCGCCTGTTCCAGCGCCCGGCTTACCATGATTTGTTTGATTTGTATGAAATGCTGGAGTTCTATGACGACCAGTCCCCCGCTGGGCAGGAGTTTGTCCCCACAGTGAGCTTGCTTGATTTGGACTACGAGTTTGCGGTAGAGGTTAAAATTGAACCGCAAACCGAAGACGATGTGCTGCGCGCTGTACCCACTGCCAAGACAGGCGATTTTGCGGTGGACTTTGACCTCGCTCAAGGTGCTACAGAAATGGCCACAATGGGATCTATTCCTGCTACCCTCAAAGCGACTAAACCCAGCCAAGCCGTGGCAATTTGATATCTTCCATGTACGTACTTTTTGAAGAAGGCGGCAAGTTCCTTGCAGGCCGTGTGCTCTCGCAAGCCGAGGCTTCGCTGCAAGTAGAGCTTGACTCTGGCAAACGCGTCAAACTCAAGTCTGCGCTGGCGCTGCTGCATTTTGACAAACCCACACCCGCCGACATGCTGGCCCAAGCAGCGTTACTCGCCCAGGGCATGGACGTGAACTTGGCCTGGGAATGCGCAGCCGAGGAAGAGTTTGGCTTTGCCGATCTGGCGCACGAATACTTCAGCGCCAAAGCCACCAGCCTGGAGCTGGCCGCTGCTCTCATGTGCCTGTACAACGCGCCGCATTACTTTCGCCGTGCGGGCAAAGGCCGCTTCAAAAAAGCCGGTGCTGACATCGTGCAACAAGCATTGGCTGCGATAGAAAAAAAGAAAGCTGTAGTAGCGCAAATCAGCGCCTGGGCCAGCGAACTGGGCGCAGGGCAAACTCCCCAAGCCATCAGAGACCAGCTGTACAAAATACTCTTTCGGCCAGACAAAAACGCACCCGAATACAAAGCCGTGGTCGAGGCCTCGCGCGCCACCCACATCCCGCCCCTGGAGCTGCTCAAACAAGCCGGGGCCATTGGCTCGGCCTACCAGTTCCACTGGCAGCGCTTTTTGTTTGACCAGTTTCCCAAAGGCACTGGCTTTGCGGCGCTCGACGCTCCCGCCATCAAAGACCCATTGCCACTGGCTACAGCGCAAGCCTTCTCCATCGACGACAGCAACACCACCGAGATCGACGACGCGCTCAGCGTGCAGGGTTTGGGCAGCGGCACCATCACGCTGGGTATCCATATTGCAGCCCCCGCCTTGGCTATCGCCCCGCACAGCGCGATAGACAAAGTAGCCCGCGAGCGTTTGTCCACCGTCTACATGCCCGGCAACAAAGTCACCATGCTGCCCGATGCTGTGGTGCAAAACTACACCTTGGCTGAAGGACGCGACTGCCCGGCCGTCTCGCTGTACGTCACCATCGACGAGGCTACCTTGGCCATCCAGAGCACCCACACCCTGTTGGAGCGCGTACCCATTGTCGCCAATCTGCGCCACGACGTGCTGGACGCTGAGGTAACAGAAGAAGCCCTTGCCAACCTGGAAGACTGGAAGCAAAAAAGCGGAAAAACGCCTATCCTATTGCGGGAACAGCTATCATTTTTATACCGTTTGGCGCAACACTTGAAAGCGGGACGCGAAGCCGTACGCGGCAAACCTGAAACCTTTAATCGGCCCGATTACAACTTCCACGTCAAAGCCGCAGCAGGTGCCAAACCGGGCGACTTGCAAGGCAACGAGCCGGTAGACATCAGCACCCGCCGCCGTGGTGCGCCGCTGGATTTGATCGTTGCCGAGGCGATGATTTTGGCCAACAGCACCTGGGGCCAATGGATGGCCAGCCTGGGCGTACCCGCCATTTACCGCAGCCAGGCCAGCCTGGCGCCCGGCGTGAAGGTGCGCATGGGCACCAAGGCCCTGCCCCACGCCGGCATCGGCGTGCCCAGCTACGCATGGAGCACCTCGCCCCTGCGCCGCTACACCGACATGGTCAACCAATGGCAAATCATTGCCTGCGCGCGCCATGGCAGCACCGCCGCGCTGGCTGCGCCCTTCAAACCCAAAGACGCCGAGCTGTTCGCCATTATTTCCAGCTTTGATGCCGCCTACACAGCCTATAACGGCTTTCAAAACGGCATGGAGCGCTACTGGACACTGCAATACATCCAGCAGCGCCAGATCAACGAGATCGTGGGCGTGGTGTTCAAAGAAGGCATGGTGCGTGCTGACGACATTCCCTTGGTATTGCCCGTACTGGGCACCATGGACGTGCCGCGTGGTACCAAGGTACGGGTTAAGTTGGGCGAGATCGACGAGATCACGCTGGACATCTCTGGCACCTTGATAGAGCGGCTAGACGCAGCGCCCGTGGCCGATGCCAGCGCCCAAGACAGTACAGAAGAAGAAGACGATGACGACATGGCAGGCCCCATCGCTATCGCAGTAGATGTATCGGGGGATGACGCAACAGGCCAGATTGGCGATAATCAAAGCCCGTGAAGTTCCTGCAAAATCTCAGCACCCTGTCCATTGCATTGGGCGTGTCCTTCTTGGTACACGCGGCTCTGCTCACGGTACGTTTTGTCGACCCAGAGGGGTTTAACCGTGTATTCCAAGACACGCCTCTAGAGGTGATTTTGGTCAATGCCAAATCCACCGAGCGCCCCGAGGTAGCCAAAGCCATTGCCCAGGCCTCTTTGGCTGGCGGCGGCGACCTGGACAAAGGCCGCGCCACCACCCCCTTGCCTCCCAGTGCGCTCAGTGAGGTGGGCGATGCCATGGAAGACATGCAGCGCAAAGTAGAGGCCCTGCAAGAAGAGCAAACCATGCTGCTGGCCAACGTGAAAAAAGAGCTGGCCACTATTCCCAAGCTAGACCCTCGCAAAGCCGCCCCCAACACCGAGGCTGCCGCCCAAGAAGAAAAACGCCGCCAGTTGCAGCGCCTGCTGGCCGAGATTGAAAAGCGCATCAACGAAGAAAACTCCCGGCCCAAAAAGCGCTACATCAGCCCCGCCACCCGCGAGGAGGTGTACGCCATTTACTACAACAGCTTGCGCCACAAAATTGAAGACCGAGGCACCCAAAACTTCCCCGAGGCTGCAGGCAACAAACTCTACGGCGAGCTGACCATGATCGTCACCGTCAACCACGACGGGCGCGTCATCAGCACCCAAGTAGTAGAAACCTCTGGCAACCTCACCCTGGACAGGCGCGCGCAGACGATTGTCAAAAACGCGGGCCCGTTCGGCCATTTCAACGACGGCATGCGCGCCCGCGCTGACCAAATCGTCGTCGTCTCGCGCTTTAAGTTCACCCGCGACGAGACGCTAGAGACCAATCTCACCGCACGCTGACCATGAAGCGCGCTATAGCCCGCTGGGGCCTGCTGGTGCTGATAGCTTTTATCGCCCTGCAACTGTTTTTTGTACTGCGCATTGCCACCATGCTGGTGATCGATCCGCAGTCCACCGCCTTTGAGCGCTCCGAGGCGTGGCGCGTGCTGCAAGCGCCCGACAAGCCCTTCGCCTGGGAGCAGCAATGGGTGGACTACGCGCAGATCGCCGACCCGTTGAAGCGCGCCGTGATCGCCAGTGAAGACAGCGACTTTATCTACCA
>JANMTF010000176.1:0-1936 GCA_031390175.1 Polaromonas sp. | reverse complement strand
CGCCTGCGCCAGTTGCCCGGCTGGGCGTCGCCCTACGATGTGTTGCCGGGGGAGCGGATTTTGCCTAAGTGGTGATGTTGCGATTGCTACACGGTCTGGTGCAAACACGGTATGCACGGAGAGGTGTTTATCATCCGCCCTCATGCTGGAGTACCAGAAATCGGTCGGCTGATAAACGCCTCACCGTGCAGCGACCAAGGTAGCGCACTACCCGTGGTTTCCTGTCGGATTTTCCGGTGACTACGGGTAGCACGCCAACCAAGTATGCAGGTGATTGAGCGTATGCAAATTGACCGATTTCTGGTACTCCAGCATGAGGGCAATTTGCATACGCTCAATCACCCACGCAGCACATGAGCAAAGGCAGCGTGCCGCTTATCTCCTGCGCTTGCCTTTACCCTTAGCCGCCGCCTTCTTCACCGCTGCACGCAAGGCCTGTATAGGCGATGCGGGAGCCCGGGCACGGGATTTGCTGGAGGCCGCTCTACCAGAAGCTGCGCCAGACGATTTGCGCGAAGCGGGTACAGCATGGTCTCGGCCTGTGTCGCGCGCGCTGTCTCGTGCAACATCACGCGGTGCAGCGCGCTCTGTGCCTTTGTCCCGCCTGCGCATCGGCTTACCAGACGAGTCCTCTTGCGCGTCCAGGCGCACAATGCCGCCCGAAGGCAGGCGCACGGCCTCGCCTTCGCGCACCAGTCTGAAGTCGATCTTGCGGCCATCCAGATCGACGCGGCTCACCTGCACGCGCAAGCGGGTGCCGTTGGCGTAGCGGATGCCGGTACGCTCGCCGCGCAGCTCCTGGCGCACTTCGTCAAACTTGAAGTAGTCGCCACCCAGCTCGGTGATATGCACCAAGCCTTCGACATACATCGCGTCCAAGGTGACAAACAAACCAAAGCTGGTGCAACTGCTCACCGTGCCGGCATACTCCTCACCCAAATGCTCGCGCATGTACTTGCATTTGAGCCAAGCTTCCACGTCTTTGCTGGCCTCGTCGGCGCGGCGCTCGTTGGCGCTGCAGTGCAGGCCTGCGGCTTCCCAATCGAGCTGCTCGGCAGTGAGTTTTTTGGGTTTGAGCGTGGGTGCTTTCACCTTCGATGCCGCGCGGGCTGCCAAACGCTTTTTCAGCTTTTCATGCGCTTCGCCGGGGATGGGCAGGTTAGGCAACTGGTATTTGCCATGCGCCAAAATAGCCTTGATCACGCGGTGCACCAGTAGGTCGGGGTAACGGCGAATGGGGCTGGTGAAGTGGGTGTAGGCCTCAAACGCAAGGCCAAAATGTCCGCTGTTAATGGGCGTGTAGATCGCCTGGCTCATCGAGCGCAGCAGCATGGTGTGGATCTGCTGCGCGTCGGGCCGGTCTTTGGTGGCGGCAGCAATAGCCGCAAACTCGCCGGGTGTGGGATCCTCGCTGATGGTCATGTTCAGACCCAGCGTTTTGAGGTACATGCGCAGATTGTCTTTTTTCTCGGGCGTGGGGCCCTCGTGCACGCGGTACAGGCCCACATGCTTGCTGCGCAAAATAAAGTCAGCGCTGCACACGTTGGCGGCCAGCATGGCCTCTTCGATCAGCTTGTGCGCATCGTTGCGGGTGCGCGGGATAATTTTTTCAATCCGGCCGTTTTCGTCGCAGACAATTTGCGTCTCGGTGGTTTCAAAATCTACTGCGCCGCGCACATTGCGCTCTTTGAGCAAGGCGCGGTACACGTCGTGCAGGTTGAGCAGGTCTTGCACGCGCTCTTTGCGTTTGCTGGCCTCGGGGCCGCGCGTGTTGCTCAAAATCGCGGCCACCTCGGTGTAGGTAAAGCGGGCGTGGCTGAACATCACCGCCGGGTAGAACTGGTAGGCATGCACCTCGCCAGTCGCCGTGACCAGCATGTCGCAGACCATGCACATGCGCTCGACATCGGGCTTTAATGAGCACAGCCCGTTACTC
>JANMTF010000160.1:0-2867 GCA_031390175.1 Polaromonas sp. | reverse complement strand
AAGGCTCCGCGCGCTGCTGGCGATGCCTCCATGAGCGTTTGCTTTAGAGCTGCGGCCAGAATCAGTGAGCCGCCGTACCAGCATGCGGCAATCCCTGCGCCACCCTGCCAGAAACCTGGCCTGGACAGGTAGTCGCCAATCGCGCCCACCAGGGCGGCATCCGCATCTAAGAAGGTCACGTCCACGCTTGCGCTTGCAGCCATCCCTACCGCCTGCCATCCGCTGCACGACACGCTGACCCCAGGCTGATGCATAGCGGTGCGCACCAGCTGCGAGCCGCTGCCATCGGCGTGCCACGCAGTCAGCAGCCCGTGGCTCACGGATTGCGCGCCCGAGCACCACCTTTTGGTGCCGTTAAGGAGCACCGAACCGTTTACCGTGCTGATAGTTACACAGGCGCCGGCACCCTCCGCCGCCCATACGCCCCACCCGTTAGCCGTTGACTTGGCTAGCAGGTGCCGTTCACCCAATTCTTCCAGAATCGCCATGGCGTCGGTATGGCCCTCGTACAGTTTAGCCAACGGCAGGCTGCACCCCGCCACCATCGCCAAGGCCTGCCAGCGCGCAAGCGTAGCGCCGCACCCCGGCTGTGGCAATTGGCCCAATCCCAGACGCAAAATCTGATGCAAGTGGGTGGAGGCGTCTGCCTTTGGATCAAGGTCAGAAAGTACCGATTTCAACCGATTTAGCTGGCCCAGGGTGTCAAAATCACTCATACGCTTGCCTCTTGATGGTGGCGGGCGTGCGCTTGCCGCTCAACCCGAGCCAAGGTGGCACCGAAGCCATCTGGCGCTCGGAACACACGGCGTGCACTGGTAACCACGCGCGGGGCTGCAGACCACGCTATCTGCGCCCCGGAAGCTTGCAGCGCTTGAACCAAGGCAACGTCTTCACTGCTTTGGAGCGCACGGAAGCCACCCGCCCGCTCATATGCCTGGGCACTTACACCCAAGTTAGCGCCGTGTATGTGGCGGTGGTCATCCGCATCGGTATAAGTCGCAGCGAAATGGCGATGCATGGCATCACCATAAGTACCCCAGTCATGCACGGCCACGGTGCCGCACACTGCATCGCTCTGGCGCTCAAGCTGAGCAGAAATCCAGTGGGGCGACACCTGTGTGTCGGCATCGGTAAAAGCCAGCCAGCGGGCACCGGCGGCCAGGGCCAGCTGGGCTCCAAGCGCCCTGGCCGCGCCTACATTTCGGGCATTGAGCGCAATGGTGCTTGCGCCCATACTGCGCGCGATGCTGCGCGTGTTGTCGGTGCAGGCATCGAGAACTACCACCAAAATGGTCTGCTCTGACAGCAAACGCGGGCAGCTTGACGCGGCCCGCAGAGCAGCGAGACAGGAGCAAATTTGGTCTTCTTCGTTGTGCGCGGGAACGATGACAGCGATCAAGGAACCTCCTGGTTTTAAAACAAAACCGAGCATAGCGATCCCGTTGAAATTTCTTGTCAGGCAAACGCGAATGGGTGTGTAGGCGAATGTCGACACTGTGGCCATCCATCAAAACCGTTCATAAAAAGACACTGTCCTACACCGCTTCGGCCTGTTGTGGGCTGATCGCTCAATCCAATGTGCGAGACGATCTGGCCATGACTCCTTCCATTGCCTTCCCCGTCACCCGCCCGTCTCTAGCCCTGTTGGGAGTTGAGCCTTGGCGAGCAGCGTATGAGTTTTTTTTGCATCAACTTAACCGCGGTGCAATCGCCTCCAGCGGCGACGGGCACCCCGTGTTGATCTTTCCTGGCCTGGGTGCCGATGGCAGATTACTCGGGCCGCTGCGAAAAATGTGCGAGTCATCAGGATACCCCGCGTTTGACTGGGGCCTGGGTTTCAACACTGGGCCGCAGGGCGACATAGATGAATGGCTGCATAGTTTGGCTCACCATAGCAGCGTATTGCTCCGCGGCCACTCCCAGCCCGCCACGCTGATAGGCTGGAGCCTAGGCGGGCTGTACGCGCGTGAAATTGCCAAACTGATGCCGGGCAGGGTGCGCCAGGTAATCAGCATTGGCACGCCTTTCAACGCAGACGCCGACCACACCAACGCAGGCTGGCTGTACAAGCTACTCACCGGCAGCGCAGTTGACTTTGACAAAAAGCTGAGCCGGCGACTGCGCGTGGCTCCGCCCGTGCCCACCACATCGATTTACAGCCGTTCCGACGGCGTAGTCGCCTGGCAGAGCTGCCGCCATCCTGTGCAGCGTCCGGCCCTGCAGGATATTGAGATTTCAGGCAGCCATATCGGAATGGGCTGGAACCCATCGGTGTTGCGCGTGGTGGCAGACCGACTGGCGCAAAAACCTGGTGACTGGCAACCCTACGCATCCCACTTCGTTGACGGTCACCCCTAACTTTTTAAAGAAGGACGCTATATGAAAGCGATACGCCTGTATGCAGAGCCCCCATCTTGGTCAATGTCGCGCCGTACCGCGGTGCAGGCCACTGCAGCATTTGCCACTGCCCAAGTAGCGGGTTGTGCAGCACCCGGGTCACCCACTGGCCCGGCGAATTCACCAGCCCGAGAAGAGCCACGGGCGCAGGTCATGGTGCCATTGCAAATGCGCGTCAACGGGCAAACCCACGATATGGTGGTGGACGCCCGTACCTCCGTGCTGGACGCCCTGCGCGAAAACCTCAACCTCAAGGGAACCAAGAAAGGCTGTGACCACGGCCAGTGTGGGGCATGCACCGTGTTGATTGAGGGGCGACGTACCAATGTTTGCCTCACATTGGCGGTGATGCATGACGGCTTGTCTATCACCACAATCGAAGGCCTGTCGAGCGGCGAGCAATTGCATCCCATGCAGGCGGCATTTTTGAAACACGACGGCTTTCAGTGCGGCTACTGTACCCCCGGGCA
>JANMTF010000244.1:0-3017 GCA_031390175.1 Polaromonas sp. | reverse complement strand
TGTGCTGGACGAGGCGCTGCACCCAGTAGAGCAGGCCATGCCGGTTGCAGTACGGCGCGTGGTAGAGCGCATTGGCGAGAACTGCGAGCCTTCATTGACGACGGTGCTGTTTTTAGCGGGCGCTGGCGGCAGCCTGCGCGCAGGCGTGACAGACAACCCGGTGCTGCTGACCCGCGCGATCAAGGATGCGCTGGTGAACGTAACCTGCGGTGGCGCGCCCGCCTATGTGTGGCCAGGCGGCGGAATTACCGTGATGGTGGACGTGATGCGCATGCCCGACAACAGCTTTGGCACCGTGCCCACGCCGGCCATCGTGGCCCCCATAGAGTTTTGCATGCGGCTGGACGACTACCGCGCGCTAGGAGGCCATATGGACTACGTGCGTACGCTGGAAGATGCGCTGCGCAGCGGCGCGTGGCACCAAGAAGGCGCGCCCTTGGCCCGTCAGTGGATGCAGTTGCCAGCAGCCCAGGCTTGGCCTTTGGGCACGCCGCCGCTCTTGGGATAAAGAAGCACCACCATGACCGCCCACCGCATGCAACTTCCCGATGGCCGCTGGCACCTGCAGCATGGCCCGATGGACATCATTGTGGGGGCCAATGGCAGCCCCACTGCGCTAGCGCTGGCGCATGAACGCGCGTGGAAGCGCTTTGCCACACTGCTTGACGAACTGGTGCAAGAGTTGCCTTTGCTGCGCCAAGCAGTGCGCGGCAACGTGTGCCCTGTGCGCGGGCCGGTTGCGTGGCGCATGTGGGAAGCTTGCATGCCCTACCAAAGCACTTTCATCACGCCGATGGCGGCAGTGGCAGGAGCCGTGGCGCAGGAGCTGGTGGCTTGCTATGCCGCAAGCGGCGTGCAACGGGCATGGGTGAACAACGGCGGTGATATTGCGTTGTACTTGGCCGCTTCGCAATCTGTGCGCGTGGGCATTTGCGCTGACGTGACCCACTTGCGGGTGGACGGCGCTCATGGAGAGTTATTGACACAAGGCCAGTTTGAAGTGCATAGCGTGCAACCCGTGCGCGGCGTGGCCACCAGCGGCTGGCGCGGACGCAGCTTCTCGTTGGGCATCGCCGACAGCGTCACCGTACTGGCCGCTACCGCCGCGCAGGCCGATGCGGCTGCCACGGTGATCGCCAACGCGGTCAATGTGCAACACCCGCATATCCTGCGCAGACCGGCTTATGAGCTGAAAGACGACAGCGATTTGGGCGACATACAGGTGACAGTCGATGTACCGTGCCTACAGCCCAGCGTGGTGCAAACCGCCTTGCGCGCAGGCCTTGCGCGCGCCCAGACCTTGCAAGCAAAGGGACTGATTTGGTCAGCCGCCTTGGTTTGCCAAAATCAAACGGCCTTGGTGAACCCTCTCAACGTGCCGATGCAAAGTAGTCTGCAAAATAATTCGCCACAATTTTTGCCAGAGCGTCAACCAACCGTCTCGCAGTTTGCTTATTGAAACCATGGACACTCACCAATGATCGACATACGACGCATCTTCACCCATGTGGAGCAGATTCACCACGAGTTTGGCCCTCCGGCGGCTACGCCTTTGCTGCGCGGTGCCATTGGCGCGGTGCTGACCAACCCCTTTGCAGGCCGCTATGAGCCGAACATTTTGCCCATGATGGATGCGTTAGGCCCTGTGGGCATCCAAATGGCCCAGCGCCTGTGCGCAGCCATGGATGTAGCGCCTGAACGCATAGAGGGCTACGGCAAGGGCGCGATCATCGGCGCAGCGGGTGAGCAGGAGCACGGCGCGCTGTGGCACGTACCTGGCGGCTACGCCATGCGCGAGCTGTTGGGCTGGAAGGGTGACCGCAATGCCTACGTCAAAGGGCAAAGCGGGGACAAAGCCGCGCAAACCGGCAATGCCTTGGCCATTGTGCCCTCCACCAAAAAAGTAGGCGCACCGGGCACCACGCTGGATGTGCCGCTCACGCATATCAACGCCTGCTATGTACGCAGCCATTTTGATGCCATCGAGGTGCGCGTGCCGGGCGCGCCGCTGCCAGATGAGATTGTGTTCATCCTGGTGATGAGCACCGGCGCACGGGTGCACGCACGGGTAGGAGGCCTTGCAGCCAGCGCCATCAGCCAATGGGATGGCCTGCGCTAGTACCCCACAGCAAAAACAAAACCATTGAAGGACACAATATGCCAGCCAATATCCGAAAAATCATCGTCCAGGTCGACGAGACGCGCATTGAAATGGGCAAAACTATTGCCCCGGCCACACGCCGCGCCTTGGCCATGGCGGTGATCAACAACCCCTTCGCGGGCAGCTACAGCGAGAACCTGGACGAGCTGATCGCCATTGGCGAAGAACTGGGCGCGCTGCTAGGGCAAAAATGTGTGCAGGCGCTGGGCATCGCACCAGGCCAGGCGCACAGCTATGGCAAGGCGGCGATAGTGGGCGAGGCCGGAGAGCTGGAGCATGCGGCGGCCATCTTGCACCCCAAGCTGGGCGCGCCCCTGCGCCTGGCGGTAGAGAAGGGCGCGGCCTTGGTGCCGTCCAGCAAAAAGCGCGGCGGCTTGGGCACCGCTATCGACGTGCCGCTGGGCCACAAAGACGCCGCTTTTGTGCGCAGCCACTTTGACGCGATGGAGGCGCGGGTATCGGATGCGCCGCGTGCCAACGAGATCGTGGTGGCCGTCGTCGTCACCGACAGTGGCAGGCCGCTGGCGCGCATCGGTGGGCTGCAAACCCATGAAATAAAAGGGCTTGATGGACTTCGCTAGGGTCTATCCATCACAATCGAGTTGAGTTAACAATTAAAGGGAATTTTTATGAAACTGCACAACGCACTGTTGAATACCTTCACTTTCAGCGCCATGGCTATCGCGGGGCTGATGGCTCCCGTAGCTACTGCGGTGGCGCAAGATGTCATCAAAATCGGGGAGGTCAACAGCTACAAAGCCCAACCTGCTTTTCTGGAGCCCTACAAAAAAGGCATGGAGCTGGCGGTAGAAGAGATCAACGCCTCCGGCGGTGTGAACGGCAAAAAAATCCAGCT
>JANMTF010000152.1:0-27515 GCA_031390175.1 Polaromonas sp. | reverse complement strand
AGCGTCAGCGCCAGCGACCGCGTAGGCCTGCTCTACGCCATCGCCCGCGTGCTGGCGCACCACAAAGTCAACCTCCAGCTCGCCAAAATCAGCACCCTGGGCGAGCGCGTAGAAGACACCTTCTTGATCGACGGGCCGGAGTTGCAACACAACAAGAAGCAGATTGAGATCGAGACGGAGCTGCTGGAGGCGCTGGCAGCCTGAGTGTGCTCCTGAGCGGTGGCGTTAAAAATCTGCTTGGTCTACACTACAGCCTATGAATACCGCACTCGCAAAACCCTTGGTGATGTCTGCCGCCGAGTACTTTGCTTGGGAGGCGGAGCAAACTGAACGCCATGATTACTACCATGGCGAAGTGTTTGCGATGGCGGGCGCTAGTGACGACCACAATACGGCTGCTGGTAATGCGTTTGTAGCCCTCAAATCCCATTTGCGCGGTACACCTTGCCGTGTGTTCATGTCCGACATGCGATTGGAACTGGCCGAAAACAGCCACTATAGCTACCCCGATGTCTTCGTCACTTGCGACCCGCGCGATGCCACGCCAGAAGCGAGTCACCTTAAAAAATACCCTAAACTGGTGGTCGAAGTCATTTCCCCCAGCACTTCAGAATACGACCAAGGCCGCAAGTTTGAGCAATACCGGCAAATAATCGGCTTAGATGAAGTGCTGTTTATCGACCCAGTGCGCCGCTCGGTGGAGCTGTTTCAGCGCACTAAAGAAGCCAGCCAATGGCTGCTAATCCCCGCGCCAGAAGGCGGTAGCGTGCATTTGCGCACCGTGGACATGGATGTAACGATGGCCACCGTGTTTGAAGGCATCGGGTCGGCACCCGCCGCGTAGCAGACCTCCAGCTCGCGTTGATAAACAAGCTCCGGTTCATATCGGCACACAGACTCCCGGTCGCCCTGAGCTTGTCGAAGGGTTTACGTCATGGCATCCAAAGCCCCTAAAGCCTGCATACAATGCAGGCTATGACAATCAAATCTGACAAATGGATACGCCGCATGGTGGAGAGCCACGGCATGATCGAGCCCTTCGAGCCCAAGCAGGTGCGCCAGCGCGAGGTCAATGGCGTGAGCCAAAAAATCATCAGCTACGGCACCAGCAGCTACGGCTACGACATCCGCTGCGCGCCGGAGTTTAAAGTGTTTACCAACATCCACAGCACCGTGGTAGACCCGAAAAACTTCGACGAAAAAAGCTTTGTCGATTTTTCAGGCGACAGCTGCATCATCCCGCCCAATAGTTTCGCTCTCGCGCGCACGCTAGAGTACTTCCGCATCCCCCGCAACGTGCTCACCATCTGCCTGGGCAAAAGCACCTACGCCCGATGCGGCATCATCGTCAACGTCACGCCGTTTGAGCCCGAGTGGGAAGGCTATGTGACGCTGGAGTTTTCCAACACCACGCCACTGCCCGCCAAAATCTACGCAGGTGAAGGTTGTGCGCAAGTGCTGTTTTTTGAAAGCTCGGCGGATGATGTGTGCGAGACGTCATACAAAGATCGGGGTGGGAAGTATCAGGGGCAGGTGGGGGTGACGCTCCCGAAGGCTTAAGAGGTGCTGGGCAGGTTCTTTCGCCGCAGCGCACCAGAAGTGGCAAAAAATCTCTATCCGGTTGTCAGCTTTGCTGCCAGTCAGTTAGTCTGGGACACCAGCAAAACCATGCCGATTCCTGCATGGGAATCCAACCAACCCGCCATCCACGATGACGACAAAGCCGCCTTGCATTTGTATTGGACGCAGGTTGCCCTGGCTTGGCTTGAGCGTCTTTCAACAACTTTCGATGAGCGGCTGCAAATTTATGAATCAGAAGATTTTTTCCTGCTGAGTGCTTTGCAGCAGCGTCCCAGTGAGGTTTTGCTTGCCTACGCTCAGAAAGCCCAAAGGCGAATTCTCGCCATGTTGGACGGGATTGCCCGCGACGACGGCTACGGCAAGTACATCATTTGTGTGTTGCAAAATGATGACGACTATTACCGCTACGTGAGTGAGTATTATCCTCAGGATGGTAAATTTGCCTTCTCTGGCGGAATGTTCATTCAGCAGGGGCACGGGCACTTTGTTTTCCGTCAAGGTGATATGAACTCGATGGAGCCTACGTTGGTGCACGAACTCGCCCACGCTTTGCTAAGTCATCTGCCTATTCCAGCTTGGGTGAACGAGGGTTTGGCTGTGAATACTGAGCGGCGCTGGGCACCTCGCCCGGCACCATACAAGCCAAATGAGATGGCGTACATGCATGCCCAATTCTGGAATCCTGAAACCATGCAGGAGTTTTGGTCGGGCAAGTCGTACTTGCGTCCCGATGACGGCAACGCACTTAGTTATGACCTTGCGCAGAGAATGATCGCTATCATCGGCCGGGATCACGGGGCATTGGTCAACTTCGTCAATGCTGCGCTTGATGAAGATGGTGGCCAGCAAGCCGCAAGGGATTGTCTTGGCGTATCGCTTAACGACATCACGCAGGAAGCAATTGGCGCAGATTTTGATCTACCTAATCCTCAAATCTGGAGCGCAGGTAAAGAAAAAGGTTGGTTTTAATGCTACAAGGTGAACCGTTATTACGATCACGGTCATCAATGATAGTCACTCTCCCGTTGGTACTGAGCCGCAACGATCATCAGCGCCTCCTCATCGATAATTTCAAACAACACGAGGTACCCCGAGTTGCCACAGTCTACGATGAGGTGCAGCCGGTATCTACCTAACGCGCCATTGGTGCCGTTACGGCAAATGTAGGGATGGTGGCGCACAGCGCTGATGGCCGAATCGATGGTATCGATAGCGCGCTCACATAGCGCTGTATCGGTTTGAACCAGAGAATCATGTAAACGGTAAAGGTCATCGCGTGCTTCGATGGCATAAGTGACTAGAAATGACCCAAATTAACCGATTTGAGGGGTCTCAACGGTTTTTGGAAGCTGAAAATTGGTTTTTAATTGCCAAAATGTCTAATTTCCAGCGAGATTCGTAGGCTAATTGAGCTGTTGCCCTTTAAATTATAGCGCAAGAAGCTATTAAATGTGTAGCATCTTATTCGCTAAGAATGCACTGTGGCTGACAGTGTGCTGGGCTGATTAGAGAGACGGAGTTGTTGAATGCGCGACACTTAAGTGTTGCCAGGCCGCTAATGGGGAGCCTGAGCGAAAGGCGTAATTAACGATATTTGTGAAATAATGCAAGTAAATGTTCGACTACGTGCTAACCCACCTGCCAACCCCCGCTATTCGATGGGTACGGGCTGCTTTCGCGCTGCTATTGGGTGGCCTTGCCGCGCTGCAGGCGCAGGCGCAAGATGCTGGCGAGCACCGCTTGGCCTTGGTGATTGGCAATGCCAACTACCGCAATGCGCCGCTCACCAACCCCGTGAATGATGCACGCTTGATGGAAGCGGTGCTCAAGCAAGCAGGCTTTCAGGTCATCAAAGCCGAGAACGCCAGCCTGCGCGAGACACGGCGTTTGGTTCGAGATTTTGGCGACCGCCTGAAGCAGCGCGGCGGAGTGGGCTTGTTTTATTTTGCCGGGCATGGCGTGCAGGTGAAGGGCGAAAACTACCTGGTGTCGATTGACTCGGACATTCGCAACGAAGACGAGGTGGCCGAAGATGCGCTGAACGCGCAACTGGTGCTGGAGAAAATGCAGTCGGCAGGCAACCGCGTGAATTTGGTGATACTGGATGCGTGTCGCAACAACCCGTTTGCGGTGCGTTCCCGCGCCTCCGGCATGGGCTTGGCCACCATGAGTGCGCCCTCCGGGTCAATAGTGGCGTACTCTACCTCGCCCGGATCGGTAGCGTCGGACGGCAATGGGCAAAATGGCCTGTACACACAGCATTTGGCCAAGGTAATATCCAATCCTGGTTTGCCGGTGGAAGAAGTATTCAAACAGGTGCGCACCTTGGTGCGCCGCGACAGCAATAACCAACAAACACCGTGGGAAAACACCGCGCTGGAAGGGCAGTTTTATTTTCAGCCCACCCAGGTGGCCGCTATTGCACCTGCGGCTGTAACCGGTGCTGCGCGTGTAGAAAGCTCTGACGCTACCCGGCTTGAACTGAGCCTGTGGGAGACAGTAAAGAACAGCGGCTCGGTGGACGAACTGCGCAGCTACTTGGCGCGCTTTCCGCAGGGCGTGTTTGCCCAAGTGGCGCATTCTCGTGTGGCCTCGCTGCAGGCGTTTGTGAAACCTATGGCTAACTCCATCGTGGCCACCCCCAGTGTTGCTGGGTCCCAGGCCAGCACCGCCGTGGTGTCCAGTACTACCGCCAAACCCGTCGCTACAGCAAGCACCATCGCCCTGGCCAGCCAGTCTGCCAAGCCCGGTCTCCCCGCAGAAGCAAGGCCAAATTTACCTGCTACAGCGCACGACAGCGCCGCCCATAAAGCCCTGCTGGACAGCAAAGGCAAGCCGTTTCCCGAAGGTGAATATGTGGCGGGCACCACCAAATTTACCGGCCGCTTTGCCAGCGACCCGAAAAGCCGCACCTGGTCTGGCGTGGGCAAAGTGGCTTGGGACAATGGCGATGTGTTCGAAGGGACTTTAGTGACTGGCAAGCGCCAAGGGCATGGCACGTTTATCTGGGGAGATGGAAAATACACTGGCGACTGGGTAGACGACCGCGCAGTGGGCAAAGGCATCCTGGACTTTAAAAATGGCAACCACTACGAGGGCGACGTGATAGACAGCGTTCCCCACGGATCTGGTTTGATGAAATATGCATCGGGCGACAGTTACCGGGGTGTGTTCACCAATGGCAAAGCGCATGGTCTGGGTGTGTATGTGTGGCGCAGTGGCCAAACTTACGAGGGCGCTTGGCAAATGGACGTAGCCCAAGGCATGGGCCAAATGCATTTTGCCAACGGCAACCAGTACCAAGGAGAGGTGGTGGGCGGTTTGCCACACGGCGCAGGCGCGATGAGATACGCCGAAGGCGACGTGTACAAAGGCAGCTTCAGCCAAGGCGTGCCCGACGGACAGGGCACCTACGATTGGAAAGGTGGCGATAGATACACAGGCCACTGGAAGGCGGGACTCAAGAATGGTGAGGGCGTATTCGTATGGGCCAGCGGCGACCGCTGGGAAGGCGTTTACCAGAGCGACCAGCAAACCGCCGCTGGGAAGTTGATTCGCCGCAGTCCTTGAGACGCAGTGCGCAATGCTGCGCACCTCAAGTAGAGCGAGCAACGTAGCGCAGAAAACGTACCACTACTGCTAGGCCGCGCGCCTCACACTTGCTGGCGCGCAGCAAGCCGGGCAGCGGCCAAATCCCAGCCCGCCCAGCCGCAACTTTTAAACAGTGTTGGCTTGCTTGGCTGTGGTGCGCCGAGGCACTGCTGCAAGGTAGCGCACCCTGGCACATTGATCTGCGCTTGCAGCAAATCACCGGCTTCATGTGCAGCGTCGATTGTGTCCACCACAATACGGCCCTGTTGCGCGAAGTGCTGCACTACGCCGGGTGCAAGTTCTGCCATGTGCGGGGTAAAGGCCCCTACTGCGCTGATAAACACTTGGGGGTGCAGCAGAGCGGGACTGTGCAGCACCTGGGCGCGTGCGGGCGTGCAAGTCACTACCAAAGTGCACTGGGCTAGCACCTCGGCGGGGCTGGCCACTGCGCTGGCACGCCCGTCTGCCATACCCAGTTGCTGAAACAAGCTTTGCGCATGCTGCACCAAAGCCTGCGCACTGCTGGCACTGCGCGAATGGACAAACACTTGGCGCACACCCAGGCCGGTGACAAAGGCCTCCACGTGGGCACGGCCTTGCACGCCTGCGCCGATGATGAGCAAGGAGCCCAGCGGTGCTGCGGCCAGCCTTTGCGCTGCCAGCAGCGTGACTGCGGCGGTGCGCCGCGCAGTGACCGTGGGGCCGTCAAGCACCAAGCAGCGCTGGCCAGTGGCAACGTCAAACACCACTACATCGCCTTGGATGGTGGCGCGGCCGGTGCCTGCATTGGCGGGGGTGAAGGTGATCAGCTTGGTGATGGCCAGGCGCGCGTCGTGCGCGGGCATCACAAACAAGCTGGCACCACCGGGCAAACTTTGCACCATCCGGGGTGGCACCTGCACACTGCTGTCTTGCAGCAAACGCGCTATCTCTGCGGCCAGTGGCAGGTAGGGCAGGGCGTCGAGGGTTTGCTGTGCGTTGAGAATCATATTTAAGCTAAATCAAGCTGCAGCCCAATAGAATACTGCGGGAGCAGCTATAAATAACATAGTATTTAACTAATCTAAATTAAACCAGAGCCGCGCGCACCGCGACTGACAAACCTTTCGTCATCTCGTGCAGTCCCATGCTGGGCGCGCCCTTGGCTGTGGCTTGCTCAGGCAAATACGGCACATGCACAAAGCCGCCGCGCACGGCGCTCTTTTTCTTGGCCAATAGATGCATGAGTGCATAAAACACATGGTTGCAGACAAAATGCCCGGCGCTGCTAGACAGCTCGCACGGCGTGCCTGCGCGTTGCAGTGCGGCCAGCATGGTTTGCACGGGCAGGGTGCTGAAGTATGCCGCAGGCCCGCCAGCCACTACGGGTGTGTTGTGCAGCATGCGGCCCGCGTTATCGGGCAAGGGCGCGTCGTCCAGGTTCACCGCGATGCGTTCGATGGAGATGCCTGCACGGCCACCAGCCTGGCCGACACACACGATCAGCGCCGGCCGGTGCGCCTGCACCAGCGCCTTGAGCGTGGTGATGGACTGCCCAAACACGCAGGGCAGCACGCTGGCCACCACACGGTGCCCGGCGATGCGTTTGCCATGCAGGGCGCGCGCGGCCAATGCGCTGGGGTTCAGGCCTTGGCCGCTGGGGTCGTCGCCAAAAGCCTCAAAGCCGGTGATCAGCACGCAGGGCAGATCGGCGGCGCTAGCCAGGGTGTTTGGCAGCTTGCGCACGGGGCGCTTGGGTTTGGGTGATGCGGGCAGTGGCATAGCTTGGGTTGCTGAGTTTGGTGGGTGAGTTGACTGGCTGAATTTGTTTGGTAGGCGTGGCAGGTGATCGGGTGCGTGAATGAGGCGCGTCGATGTACAAAATTATGAAAATGCAAAAACAGTTATGAAAATCCCTTGACTCCGTGAATTTTGCACGTTGGTTTGAAGTATGCACCCTAGCCTATCAACCGCATTGAACCACAATGCGTTAAGTGTGCGTAGAGCTTGGTGACTGCGAAACAGCCCGTAGCTTGTGTCTTTAGCTTGTGTCTATCTGAGGAGCTTGATCATGGTAACCATGTCGCAAAAATTAGTCTCTGCCCCTAGCGCTGGCCTGCCCGCCAGTGTAGATGTCGCAGCTTTGGGCTATGCCTCGACCTTGGCCGTGCTGTCGCACTTCAAGCAATTGATGGACTCTGAGGGCCACACGGTAGACAGCCGCCGTATGCTGGCAGACAGCAGCTACGCGGGCGATCAACTGGCGCTGGGCCACACCAGTCCCGCGCAGCCCTTGCGTGCGTGCGCCATGCGCGTGTTTGCCCTTCTGCACGCGTAACCCCCTCTGTGCCCTTCAGTGCCGACGCGCCTACTTGGCGTGCTTGGGTGTACCATCGTGGCATTAATCAACCTGATGGAGACTGCACCATGAAATGGGAAGGCAACCGACAATCTGACAACGTAGAAGACCGCCGCGCTGAGGGTGGTGGCACGGGCGGCGGCGGTGGCCGCGGCTTGGGTGGCCTGGGCGGCGGCAAGCTGGGTATTGGCAGCATCGTCATTGCCCTGGTAGCGGCGTACTTTTTAGGTATCAACCCCATGACCGTATTGGGTATTTTGGGCGGCGGTGGCAGCCCTGCGCCGCAGGTGAGCCAGGCCCCCGCGCAGCGCCCCCCTGCAGACGACAAAATGGCCGGTATGGTCGCCACTGTGCTGGCCGACACCGAAGACGTGTGGACAGAGGTCTTCAAGCAGGGCAATGCGGTGTACAAACAGCCCAAGCTGGTGCTGTTTCGTGGTGCCACCGCCACCGCCTGCGGCGCTGGCCAGGCGGCCATGGGGCCGTTTTACTGCCCGGGCGACCAAAAGGTCTATATCGACCTGGGTTTTTATGAAACCATGAAAAACAAACTCGGCGCGCCTGGCGATTTTGCGCAGGCGTATGTGATTGCCCATGAAGTGGGCCACCATGTGCAGCAAGTGCTGGGCATCAGCGGCAAGGTGGACGCCATGCGGGGGCGCATCAGCGAGAAAGAACAAAACGCACTGAGCGTGCGCCTGGAGCTACAGGCGGATTGCTTTGCGGGCATTTGGGCCAACAAAACCCAGAACAAACGCCAGTTTCTGGAAAAAGGCGATGTAGAAGAGGCCATGAATGCCGCCGCGCAGATTGGTGATGACGCCTTGCAGAAAAAAAGCCAGGGCCGCGTGGTGCCCGACAGCTTTACCCACGGCACCAGCAAGCAGCGTATGACCTGGTTCAACGCGGGCCTGCAAAGCGGCAACATGAAACAGTGCGACACCTTCAGCGCTAAAACTCTGTAAGCTGTAGGGGGCTACGTCAAATAATGTATCCATCATTCGATGAGGTTTATAAGTATTTTAGGCCGCTAGACCAATAAAATATTGCGGGAGCAGCTATTGAAATGATAGTGGGTTGAACCCCCCGTAACTGCCACCACATAGTGTGTATGGACAACTTTACTCCCACCCTCAAGGCTTCATCGCATGCACAGAGCAGCTCTGCCATGCCTGCGCTCTTCGTCTCCCACGGCTCACCCATGTTCGCGCTAGAGCACGGCACTACCGCTCCCGCATTGCGCGCTTGGGCCGCCAGCTTGCCCACAGCGCCGCGCGGCATCGTCATCATGTCGCCGCATTGGATGGCGCGCTCAGCCCTGGTGATGACGGGAGCGCAACCAGCCACTTGGCACGACTTTGGTGGCTTTGACCCCAGGCTGTACGAGATGCAATACCCCGCAGCGGGCAACCCGGCGTTGGCGCAACAAGTCCTGGCCTTGTGGCAGGCTGCAGGTATCGCAGCGCAGGGCGACCCTCAGCGCCCGTTTGACCATGGCGCATGGGTGCCGCTGATGCACCTGTTTCCCCAGGCCAACATACCGGTGGTGCAGGTAGCGCTGCCGGTGGACTACACGCCCCAGTCCCTCATGGCCATGGGCGCGGCGCTGGCCAGCCTGCGCGAGCAAGGCATTTTGCTTATCGGCTCTGGCAGTATGACGCACAACCTGGGCGAGTTCATGCAAACCCGCCCCGAGTTGGCTGATGCTGCCGCGCCCTACGCGACAGAGTTTGCGCGCTGGATCGAACAGACCGTCACCCAAGGCAACACGCCAGCCATGCTGGCTTACCGCCAGCAAGCCCCCCACGCCGTTCGCGCCCACCCTACGGACGAGCATTTTGCGACGATCTACTTTGCGCTGGGTGCCGCCGCTTGGGGCAATGGCGCTATGCCCGAAGTGCAGTATTTGAGCCGTGAGGTGATGTACAAATACCTGGCGATGGACGCGTTTGCTTTGGCTTGAGTTTTTACTATTTTTAAGACTTTTAGGCCTTTAGCCCAATAGAACATTGTGGGAGAAGCTATAAAATATGTAGTGGTACAGCAAGTGATAAACGGCGACAAATCTTAAATAACATACCCACGCTCCTTCAGAGCAAGCAGCAGCTTGGCGCGCGCTGCACCTTTTACAACCCATCCGTGGCACACCACCATGTGGTCAAAATCATAGGTAAACAAAGCAGCTAAAGACTGCTGGAACGGCGCTTTTTCGGTTACGGCTTTAATGAAGAAACGGCTCACAGCAAGCCGTTTGTAGGTGCCAAAAATGGTGTAGATCAACCAGCCGCCAAAACCTGAACCGTCAAGAACATTGAAGCATAAGTCGGTGACAAACAGAGTCTTTGACGGTTTATGCAAGAATAAAAATTCGTTGATTTTAGGCATGCCCGCCAGATGTATGGCAGCCAACTCTGCCTGGTGCGGCCAGTGGCCCGCATCTAAAAAACTGTCCCAGTGAATGTCTTTTCTTTTGTTTTCAAAGCCCGCCACACCCCACAGCTTGGCCTGCGGATGCGCAGCCACGGCTTTTTGGATGCCGAGATGGTGAAACAGATTGGGCGCCACAATGTCAGTGACTTGGCCCATGCGTTGGAACTCGCCAGTGGTGAGCGCAGGGTGGGGCGAGAGCAAAACCTTGCCTTGTGGGACAGTGATCAGCGACGTGGTGAGCGGCAATTGCACCAACGGCATTTTCAGCTGGCCTTGGAATAGCCGTATGGCAGTGGACTCTATCTCGGGGGATGCAGAGGCTGTCGGTTCCATGGCGAGGCTCCTTTTGCCTCGCTATCTTATAGCCATTTTTGCAAAAACAGCGCCTGCCCCGCCGTCGGATCTAATTGGTAGGCTGCAAAGCCAAAGCGTTCGTAGCTTTTGAGCGCCACCGTGTTGCCGGTCAACACCTCTAGCGTGATCTTGCAGGCACCGCGTATTTTGGCTTCAGTTCCATTTGCACTGCGAAGTGGTACAAAACCATGTACCCATGGCTACATGGTGGCTACATAGACGCAAACGAAAAAAGCCCGCTACGTTTTACATAGCGGGCTTTCTCTGTGAGACTTGGGGTGGCTGATGGGGCTCGAACCCACGACAACAGGAATCACAATCCTGGACTCTACCAGCTGAGCTACAGCCACCATAGAAGGGCAGATTATAGCGCGGCAAAACAGCAAAAGCACTTATCGCTGCGTACAAACTGGGCCAAACCTGTCACAATCCACCCTGACGAGTTAAGGCCCTTCCTTGCCATGTCGCATCCGCTAACCGGTTCAGCCGTGTCGCGGGAGGTTTATCAACCAGCTTATGTTTCCCGCAGGGAGACGGAGGTCAGCAAATATGTCAGCGTCTGTATACCAGGCTTATGGTAGCAATACCTATCTATTTGGCGGCAACGCCCCGTATGTCGAAGAGATGTACGAAAACTATCTTTCTAACCCCGGCTCTGTTACCGACTCCTGGCGCGCGTATTTTGACGCGCTTCAGCATGTGCCTGCCTCTGATGGCGGCACAGCGCACGACGTAGCCCACCTGCCAGTGATCAACGCTTTTGCCGAGCGCGCCAAGCAAGGTGTGACCAAAGTGGTCACCGCCAGCAGCGACGCTGCCATGGGCAAAAAGCGCACCTCCGCCCAGCAACTGATAGCTGCCTACCGCAACGTAGGTGCCCGCTGGGCCAACCTGGACCCGCTGCAGCGTACCGAGCGCGAGAACATTCCTGACCTGGACCCCGCCTACTATGGTTTTACCGATGCGGACCAGGAAGTGGTGTTTGACACCAGCAACACCTATTTTGGCAAAGCCAGCATGCCCCTGCGCGAGCTGCTGAACGCGCTGCGCGAAACCTACTCGGGCACCATTGGCGCAGAGTACATGTACTCTACCAATCAGGATGAGAAGCGCTGGTGGCAGCAAAAGTTGGAGAGCATTCGCAGCAAGCCCAGCTTTACGAATGACGAGAAAAAGAACATCCTGCAAAACCTCACTGCCGCCGAAGGCCTGGAGCGTTATTTGCACACCAAATACGTCGGCCAAAAGCGCTTTTCCTTAGAAGGCGGCGAGAGCTTTATCGCCTGTATGGACGAGCTGGTGCAAAAAGCTGGCGTAGCCGGTGTGCAAGAAGTCGTCATCGGCATGGCGCATCGCGGCCGCTTGAACGTATTGGTGAACACTTTGGGCAAGATGCCTAAAGATTTGTTTGCCGAGTTTGACCACACTGCGCCAGAAGACCTGCCCGCTGGCGACGTGAAATACCACCAGGGCTTTAGCTCCGACGTGACCACCGCGGGTGGCCCGGTGCATTTGACTTTGGCATTCAATCCGTCCCACCTGGAGATCGTTAACCCCGTGGTCGAAGGCAGCGTGCGTGCCCGTATGGACCGCCGTGGCGATGCCATTGGTGACAGCGTGCTGCCCGTGCTGGTGCACGGCGACGCGGCCTTTGCAGGCCAGGGCGTAGTGATGGAAACGCTGGCACTGGCGCAAACGCGCGGCTACTACACCGGCGGCACGGTGCATATCGTCATCAACAACCAAATCGGCTTTACCACCAGCGACCCACGCGACACCCGCTCCACCATCTATTGCACCGACGTGGTGAAGATGGTCGAGGCCCCCGTGTTGCATGTGAACGGTGACGACCCCGAAGCCGTGGTGCTGTGCACCCAGTGGGCGCTGGAGTACCGCCAAGAGTTCAATAAAGACGTGGTGGTCGACATCATTTGCTTCCGCAAACTCGGCCACAACGAGCAAGACACGCCTGCGCTGACCCAGCCCTTGATGTACAAAAAGATTGCGGCTCACCCCGGCACGCGCAAGCTGTACGCTGACAAGCTGACCACGCAAGGCCTGGGCGACACCATCGGCGACGACATGTTCAAGGCCTACCGCGCTGCCATGGACGAAGGCAAGCACACCGAAGACATCACCATCACCAACTTCAAGAGCAAGTACGCGGTGGACTGGACGCCTTTCGTAGGCAAGAAGTGGACTGACGCGGGCGACACAGCGATCCCTATGGCTGAGTGGAAGCGCATTGCCGAGAAGATCACCACCATTCCCGCCACGGTGTCACCGCACCAGTTGGTGAAAAAGGTCTACGACGACCGCGCTGCCATGGGCCGTGGCGACATTCCCGTGGACTGGGGTATGGGCGAGCACATGGCCTTTGCGTCCCTGGTCGCGTCGGGCTACCCTGTGCGCCTGTCAGGCGAAGATTGCGGCCGTGGCACCTTTACCCACCGCCACTCAGTCATCCATGACCAGAGCCGCGAGAAGTGGGACTCGGGCACCTACATCCCGCTGCAAAACGTGGCGGATGGACAGGCACCCTACGTGGTGATCGACTCCTTGCTCTCCGAAGAAGCTGTGCTTGGTTTTGAATATGGTTACGCATCGAACGATCCCAACACCTTGGTGATTTGGGAAGCCCAGTTTGGCGACTTTGCCAACGGCGCGCAGGTGGTGATTGACCAGTTTATTGCCAGCGGCGAAGTCAAGTGGGGCCGCGTCAACGGCATTACCCTCATGCTGCCGCACGGCTATGAAGGGCAGGGGCCAGAGCATTCATCCGCTCGCCTGGAGCGCTTTATGCAGTTGGCCGCTGATGCGAACATGCAGATCGTGCAGCCCACCACGGCCAGCCAAATCTTCCACGTCCTGCGCCGCCAGATGATCCGCAACCTGCGCAAGCCGCTGATCATCATGACGCCCAAATCGCTGCTGCGTGCTAAAGACGCGGCATCGCCACTCAGCGAGTTCACCAAAGGCGGCTTCCAAACCGTCATTCCAGACCACAAAGAGTTGGACGCCAAAAAGGTCAAACGCTTAGTGGCTTGCTCAGGCAAGGTGTACTATGACTTGGTGCGCAAGCGCGAGAGCATGTCGGACGGTAAAGGTACCGACGACACCGCCATCATCCGCGTGGAGCAGGTCTACCCCTTCCCGCACAAGGCGTTTGCCGCAGAGCTCAAAAAGTACCCCAACGCGACTGACATCGTGTGGTGCCAAGACGAGCCGCAAAACCAGGGCGCGTGGTTCTTCATCCAGCACAATATCCACGAGAACATGAGCGACGGCCAAAAGCTGGGCTACAGCGGCCGTGCCGCGTCAGCGTCACCTGCAGCGGGCTACGCGCACTTGCACCAAGAGCAGCAAAAAGCGCTGGTGGATGGCGCATTCGCCAAGCTCAAAGGTTTTGTTTTAACTAAGTAAATTAGGAATACGGGAACGGATACCGAACGCAGAGGGCGCAAAGATTACGCAGAGGCCGCAAAAGGAATACCAAAAAAAGAAAAAATGATTAGTTTCAAAGCTAGTTCAACATTTTCTTAAATTTTGGTTTTATTTTCTTTGACTTCTTCTGCGCACTTTGCGAAACCTTCGCGCCCTCTGCGTTCAAAAACTCCCCTTTCTCTTCCCCTTCCCCTCTCCCCGTCCCCCAAAAGGAAAAATATGGCAATCGTAGAAGTCAAAGTACCGCAACTCTCTGAATCCGTGGCCGAGGCCACCATGTTGCAGTGGAAAAAGAAAGTCGGCGACGCCGTCGCTATCGACGAGATACTGATCGACGTGGAGACCGACAAAGTCGTGCTCGAAGTACCCGCCCCTAGCGCTGGCGTGATCGTCGAGCTGCTGGTGGCCGACGGTGCTACCGTGGTGGCCGAGCAGTTGATCGCACGCATCGACACCACGGCCACAGCCGGTGCCGCAGCTACCGCTCCTGCCGCTGCCGCTGCCAAGGCCGCAGTCGCGGCAACACCAGCCCCCGCAGCCGCTCAGGCAAGCACCGGTGGCTTGATGGCCGGTGTGGCCATGCCAGCCGCCGCCAAGATCATGGCCGATAACAGCTTGGCTGCGGGTTCCGTGGCCGGTAGCGGCAAAGACGGCCGCGTCACCAAGGGCGACGTGCTGGCCGCAGTGGCCGGTGGCGCTACCAGTTCTGTAGCTGCTCCCGCAGTTTCTGCCTTGGCTAGCGGCACTATTCCTACCGGAATCCCGACCAAGGTGCTGCCGCAGGTAGCCGCACCTGTGGTGGACCTAGGCGAGCGCCCCGAGCAGCGCGTCCCCATGAGCCGCCTGCGCGCCCGCGTGGCCGAGCGTCTGCTGCAATCGCAATCTACCAACGCGATATTGACCACCTTCAACGAAGTCAACATGGCCCCGGTGATGGAAATGCGCAAGCGTTTCCAGGAGAAGTTTGAGAAAGAATACGGCTGCAAGCTCGGCTTTATGAGCTTCTTCGTCAAAGCCGCAGTACACGCCTTGAAGAAGTTTCCCGTGCTCAACGCCTCGGTCGATGGCAGCGATATCGTGTACCACGGCTACTTCGACATCGGCATCGCTGTAGGCAGCCCACGTGGCCTGGTCGTGCCCATCCTGCGCAACGCCGACCAAATGAGCTTTGCCGACATTGAAAAGAAAATCGCAGAGTTCGGCAAAAAAGCCCAGGAAGGCAAGCTGGGCATGGAGGACATGACAGGCGGCACCTTCTCCATCAGCAACGGCGGCACCTTCGGCTCCATGATGTCTACCCCCATCATCAACCCACCCCAGTCCGCCATCCTCGGCGTACACGCCACCAAAGACCGCGCCGTAGTAGAAAACGGCGTAGTGGTAGTGCGCCCCATGAACTACTTCGCCATGAGCTACGACCACCGCATCATCGACGGCCGCGAAGCCGTGCTGGGCTTGGTAGCGATGAAAGATGCGCTCGAAGATCCAGCGCGCTTGTTGTTTGATATCTGATTCTGATCAATGAAAAAAGTACGTTACGGCCAAAAAGTAGCAACAGAAACGCCCGCTAACGGCGTCACTGGTTTGCTATGCAAATCTTTGGATGGAAAGTTCTTTTTTCGTATTCGCAATGAGAAGGGTGAATTTGTCGATTACACCCTTCGTCACGACGATATGAAGATCACGATTAGCCAAGATGAGTTGGTTTCGTTTTACGAATTTGGCGATGGTGAAGGTGTATTGGATCATTCGTCAAGCGTGTTAGGTCTGCAATCTGTAGCGTGATAAATCTCCTTCGACATGAAGCCGTATTTGAAATTCTCAGTGTTTTGAAAGCCTGTAAATGAGTAATAAACAATTCGACGTAATCGTCATCGGTGGCGGCCCAGGAGGCTATATTGCTGCTATTCGCGCCGCGCAGCTTGGCTTCCAAGTGGCTTGTATTGATGAGTGGAAAAACTCCAAAGGCGGGCCAGCGCCCGGGGGTACGTGTACCAACGTAGGGTGCATTCCGTCCAAGGCTTTGCTGCAAAGCTCTGAGCATTTTGAGCAGGCGGGGCATCACTTTGCGGATCATGGGATTGGTCTGAAAGACCTGACCATGGACGTGGCCAAGATGTTGGGGCGCAAAAATACTGTCGTCAAGCAAAACAACGACGGGATTTTGTACTTGTTTAAAAAGAACAAGGTGACCTTCTTCCATGGTCGCGGCTCGTTTGTTGCGGCTAAGGATGGTGTTTACGAGATCAACGTGGCAGGCACGGCAAGTGAGGCGATTTCGGGCAAGCACATCATCGTGGCTACAGGCTCCAACGCACGTCCTTTGCCCGGCTCACCGTTTGACGAAGAAAACATTCTGTCCAACGACGGTGCGCTGCGCATCGGCGCTGTGCCTAAAAAACTGGGCCTGATTGGTGCGGGCGTGATTGGCCTGGAGATGGGTTCGGTCTGGCGGCGATTGGGTGCTGAGGTGACGGTGCTGGAAGGCCTTCCTACCTTCTTGGGCGCTCTGGACGAGCAGATTGCAAAAGAGGCCAAGAAGGCGTTTGACAAGCAGGGCTTGAAGATTGAGCTGGGCGTGAAGGTGGGCGAGATTAAGAACAGTAAAAAAGGCGTGTCAATTGCTTACACCAATGCCAAGGGCGAAGCGCAGACCTTGGAGGTGGACAAGCTGATCATCTCGATTGGCCGCACTGCCAACACCATTGGCCTGCAAGCGGACGCTGTGGGCCTCAAGCTCGACGAGCGCGGCATGGTGGTGGTGGACGACCACTGCAAAACCAATCTGCCCAACGTCTGGGCGGTAGGCGACGTGGTGCGCGGTCCGATGCTGGCGCACAAAGCCGAGGAAGAGGGCGTGGCTGTGGCCGAGCGCATTGCGGGCCAGCACGGGCATGTCAACTTCAACACCGTGCCCTGGGTGATCTACACCTCGCCAGAGATTGCATGGGTGGGCCAGAACGAGCAGCAGCTCAAAGCGGAAGGCCGCGCCTACAAGGTCGGCACCTTCCCCTTCATGGCCAACGGCCGTGCACGGGCGCTGGGTGACACGACGGGTATGGTCAAGATGATCTCGGATGCCAAGACGGACGAAATCCTGGGCGTGCACATTGTGGGGCCGTATGCCAGTGAATTGATTGCTGAGTCTGTCGTGGCGATGGAATTCCGTGCATCAAGCGAAGACATTGCCCGCATTTGCCACGCGCATCCTTCTTTGTCTGAGGCTACGAAGGAAGCGGCTTTGGCGGTGGATAAGCGGACTTTGAACTTCTAATGTTTGGGGATGGGGAGGGGATTTTTTGAACGCAGAGGGCGCGAAGGTTTCGCAAAGGGCGCAAAAGGAATACAAAAAAGAAGAAAAAAAAGACAACAGAAGAAAATTGAAAATTCAACATCGGACAATTTACAAATCTAACAAATGTATTTTCAAATTTTTGGTTTTACTTTTTTCCCCTTCTGCGCTCTCTGCGAAACCTTCGCGCCCTCTGCGTTCAAAAATTCCCCATCCCCATCCCCATCCCCGATCCCGAATTAAAAACGCAATGAGCGTCACCACCCACTACCAGCAAGAGCTAGCCCAGCGCGGCTACACCAGCGACCCGGCGCAGCTTAAGGCGGTAGAGGCGTTGGAGCGTTGCGCCACCGAGTGGACAGACTTCAAAGAGCAGCGTTCTAACGCTTTCAAAAAGCTCATCAACCGCCCCGACATTCCCAAGGGCGTGTACATGCACGGCGGGGTAGGGCGCGGCAAGAGCTTTTTGATGGATTGCTTTTACAACGCGGTGCCTTTAAAGCGCAAAACGCGTTTGCACTTTCATGAATTCATGCGCGAGGTACATCGCGAGCTGGCGGATATGCAGGGCACCGTGAACCCGCTGGACGAGCTGGGCAAACGCATGGCGGTACGCTATCGCTTAGTGTGCTTTGACGAGTTTCATGTGGCCGACATTACCGACGCGATGATCTTGCACCGCTTGCTGGACGCGATGTTTAAAAACGGCATTGGCATGGTGACCACCAGCAACTTTCATCCTGACGGCTTGTACCCCAACGGTCTGCACCGCCCGCGCATTTTGCCTGCTATTGAACTGCTCAAAGCCAATATGCAAGTCATCAGCGTAGACAACGGCACCGACTACCGCCGCCGCACCATGGAGCGCGTCAAGCTGTACCACACTCCCCTGGGCGCTGAGGCGGACAGTGCCATGGAGCAGGCATTCACAGAGTTAGCAGAGGTGCATGACGAAGATCCGGTGCTGCACATCGAGGCGCGGCAGATCCGCAGCAAACGCAAGGCGGGTGGTGTGGTGTGGTTTGACTTTGCCACGCTGTGCGGTGGCCCGCGCAGCCAAAATGACTATCTGGAGCTGGCCACCCAGTTTCATACCGTGCTTTTAAGTAACGTGCCGCAAATGTTCATACGCCAGGCGTCAGAAGCGCGTAGATTTACCTGGCTGGTGGATGTGCTGTACGACCGGCGCGTTAAACTGATTATGTCTGCGGCTGTGGCGCCTGAGGCCTTGTACACCGAGGGGCCGTTGGCGCACGAGTTTCCGCGCACGGCGTCTCGCCTGAACGAGATGCAGTCGGCAGAGTTTTTGGCGTTGGAGCGGCGTACAGTGGATACACGGTTGACCTGACGCTACTGATCTGATGGAAACAGCATGAAACCTAAGTTGGCATCCAGAGTAAGCACGGCAAAGCACCTGTTAAACGCTATTATTTGCATAGCTGCTTGCTCAACGCTCCAAAAGACTAACGCTCAGAATGTGGTTCAAACACCCACTCCAAGCGTGGTAGAAAGTAACACGACCAACACTGATGACCGCGACACCAGCGAGCGCGCTGAGCGCGAGCGCATTAGCCAAGAGCGCAAGCGCGCAAGCGCCGAGCTTGATACTGCCAGGGTAGATTGTTATCAGAGGTTCCGGGTTAACGATTGCCTAAGCCAAGCGCGCAATGCGCATAACGCGCAACAGGCTGATCTCAAGCGCCAAGAGATATCGCTCAGCGACTTGCAGCGTAAACGCCGCGGGGCGGAACAACTGCGCAAAGTAGAAGAGAAAACCTCGCCAGAGCGCCAAGAAGCGACAGCCCAGCAGCGCGGTAAAGGTTTGGCCGCAGATGCCAAACGCCAGCAGCGCCAAAGTGAGCGCGCAGCACCCGTGACCAGGACCACGAGCGGGCCTAAGCAAAAGCCTGAGGCCAAGGCCGCGAGGGCGCCAAAGTCTGCGGGCAAGGCGCCGCAGGCTCGCCCCTCGAATGCGGCCGAAAAACAAGCCCTTCAAAAGAGCAAAGCGGTTGATCAGCAAGAAAGAATCGCCGCTGCTGCACGCGCTAAAGTGCAAAGCGAAGAACGTCATAAGGACGCTGCTGCGCATACAGCCAGCGTACAGGCCCGACAGAAGCAGAATAAAAAACCGCCAGCGGCAACGCTTCCTCTACCGTTGAATTAAGCGGCCAAATTCCCCCGCAGTAATTTGGCCAAGCATCAGCGCGCTGCTTTGACAGCGCCGTGCGCTTTAGCGCAAGCTGCTCATCGGCGGGATTTTGATGGGCTTGGCAGGCTCTGGGCCCAGGGGTTCGAGTTTGACCACAATCAAAGACAAGTTGTCGCCTGAGCCTCGACCACGTGAGCGGGCCTTGTCGATTAAAAACTCAGTAGCCTCACGCGGCGTGAGGGCTGACAATACAGAGCCTAGCTCGGTGTTGTTGAAGTAGTGCCACACCCCGTCACTGCAGCACATCAGCGTGTCGCCTGGCCGCAGCGATGGAACATAGTGCACATCCATGGCCGGATCTTCTTCGGTGCCCAGACAGCCCATCAAAATATTCGACTGCGGGTGCGAGTTGGCCTCTTCTTCACTAATTTCGCCTTTGTCTACCAAGGTTTGCACATACGAATGGTCCATCGTGCGCTTGATCAACTTGTTACCATGGTAGTGGTAAATGCGCGAGTCACCCGCGTGCACCCAGTGGCAGTCGCCAGCGGGGTTGATTAAAAAAGCCGCCAAGGTGCTGTGGGGTTCTTGCTCTGACGACACTGCCGTCAGCTTGATGACAATATGCGCCTCTTGCACCAACTGGCGCATCATGGAGGGCGCGTCGTCCAGCTCAGGCGAATAGCGTTCAAACAGTTGCGCTGCGGTCATCATGACCTGGTCAGATGCCTTGCGCCCGCCACTGCGCCCGCCCATGCCGTCAGCAACTACCGCCAGCATGCAGCCATTAATGCGCGGATGGTTAAGCAAGGCCACCTGGTCTTGCTGGTAATCACGGTCACCCTTGTGGATGCCAGTCGATGCGGTGATGCGGTAGCCCTTGGACATTTTGATTTTGGTGCTCTGTAGTCTCGGTTGCCGCTATTGTGCAGCGCAATTACTTATGTACAAGCAGTGTATTGCAATTATTATCGGAGGTCGCACTGCATTTTGGTTGTTAACTCTTGGACTCTAACCTACATTCCCCCTCCCGCCGCCTGATCGAGCTGCGCATGGAGCATGCCGATCTGGACGCCAGCATCGACCGCCTGTGCCTGCCCACAGGGGATGCACCAGTGGACGAGCTGCTGCTGCGCCGTTTAAAGAAGCGCCGTCTAGCCCTGCGCGACGAGATAGCCCGCATAGACAGCGCGCTTGACGGGAAAGAGCCCGCTTGATGGCCCTGCAAGACCAGGTACGCGCTGCGTTTACCGCTGGTGGAGTGCTAGAGCGAGCCACTGAGCACTTTGCCCCCCGCAGCGGCCAGCGCGACATGGCCATGGCGGTGGCGCAAACCATTGAAGACGGTGGCGCGCTGGTGGTAGAGGCGGGCACGGGTATAGGTAAAACGTTTGCTTACCTGGTGCCTGCGCTGCTGTCGGGTGCACGCGTCATGGTATCCACTGCTACCAAAGCACTGCAAGACCAGTTGTATTCGCGCGATTTACCACGTTTGGTTGCCGCATTAGGCCTGCCGGTGCGCACCGCATTGCTCAAAGGCCGCAGTAGCTACCTGTGCCTGCACCGCCTAGGGCTGGCACGGCATGAGACGGGCTCTGATCGCTCAGCAGCCCGCACGCTAGCCCGGGTAGAGGAATGGGCGCATGCCACCTTTACGGGCGATTTGTCGGAAATACCCGGCCTGGACGAGCGCTCGCCCATCATCCCATTGGTGACGTCTACGCGGGACAACTGCCTGGGCAGTCAATGTCCCAAGTTCAAAGCCTGCCATGTCAGCCTAGCCCGGCGCGAGGCGCTGGCCGCTGACGTGGTGGTGGTCAACCACCATTTGTTTTTTGCCGATTTGGCGGTGCGCGAGTCGGGTATGGCCGAGCTGCTGCCCACCGTGCGGGTGGCGATATTTGACGAAGCCCACCAGCTCAATGAAACCGGCGTGCAGTTTTTGGGCCAAAACGTCAGCACCGGCCAATTGCTGGACTTTTGCCGTGACATGCTGGCCGCTGGCCTGACCCTGGCACGCGGGCTGGTGGACTGGCAAAGCCTGGTGGGCGGTGTAGAGCGCTCCACCCGTGAGCTGCGCCTGGTGGTGGGCAAGCAGCCACCCAATGTGCGTATGCGCTGGAAAGGCCCCGTGCCGGATGGCCTGCCCGAGCCCGCATGGACGCAAGCCTTGACCGACCTGGACGCAGCCTTGGCCCTGGCCTGCGAAGGCTTGGCCACCGTCAGCGAAATCGCCCCCGACTTTGTGCGCCTGCACGAGCGCGCCAGCATGCTGGCCGAGCAAACCCTCGCCTTCACCCGCCCTTGCGCGGCAGGCTCGGTGCGCTGGCTGGATGTCGGCGTGCAACTGCGCTTGGTAGAGTCGCCGCTGGACATCGCCACCACTGTGCGCAAGCGCCTGCTAGGCGAGGGCGTAGCGCCGCATGAGAACGAGGTGATAGAGCAAGAGCGCAAGCAGCGCAGCTATATTTTTACCTCCGCTACGCTGGGCGACGACGACAAGCTGAGCTGGTTTACCCAACCCTGCGGCCTGGAAAGCGCCCAGGTGCTGCAGGCCAGCAGCCCGTTTGACTACTCCCTGCAAGCCAGCGTCTACGTGCCGCGCCACCTGCCCCAACCCAAAGATGCATCCCACACCTTGGCTGTGGCCCATTTGGCCGCCCAGGCCGTACGCCGCTTGGGTGGCCGCACCTTGGTGCTCACCACCACGCTGCGCGCCCTCAAAACCATTGGCGAAGACATGGCCGAGAGCCTGGACGGCAGTGGCATTGCCGTCCTGGTGCAAGGCAGCGCACCCAAGAACGAGCTGGTAGAGCGCTTTCGTGCGGCCGGCCAGCCCATGGCGTCTACCGGCCCTGGCGCACCCGCCACTACGCCAGGCTGCGTGCTGGTAGCTTCCGCCAGCTTTTGGGAGGGTATTGATGTGCCCGGCAACGCGCTGCAAATGGTCATCATCGACAAGCTGCCCTTTCCCCCGCCAGGCGACCCGCTGGTAGAGGCCAGAGCGCAAAAGTTGGAAGCCGAGGGACGCAGCCCGTTCAACGACTACTTCGTCCCCGAGGCCGCCGTCTCCCTCAAGCAAGGCGCTGGCCGCCTGATACGCCGTGAGACCGACTGCGGCATTCTGGTGGTGTGCGACACCCGCTTGGTGCAAATGGGCTACGGCAAACGTTTGCTTAATGCTCTGCCACCGATGCGGCGCATATTTACCACCGAAGAGTTTGACAGCGCGCTGGACGCGCTGCGGTGATGGTTTTTCGGTGCCTTAGCGTCACAGTTTCTTGGTCACTTGGATGCCTTGGCTAGAAGATGTCTCCTCGTACTTGGTCACGTTGCGGCGATGGAAGATGTCATGCTGTCAAAAACTTACGAAAACACACGCGGTCATCGTTGGTAGCTTGACTGAGTTGTGTACCGCGCGCCTTTCTCCAGTTGTTGCAACACGACAACGCTCCATCGTCGCTTGCTGGCGGTGCATCGCGCTGTTTCACGCGGGCGCTATCACCATAAAAACAGGGGCTGATGCCAGCCAACTACCTGCGAGCGGCATCTCCAACACAAGTCGAAAGACCAGGCTAACCCACTCAAGCCGGATAGATGCAGCCGAGTACCCGTGACCCACGCGCGCCGGTGACGCTGGACAACGGCAGTGCCTGGCGCAGTACGGTTTGCCGTGCTAGCCAGGCGAATGCGGTCGCCTCTACGTCTTGGGGCGGCAGGCCGCGCTCTGCGCTGCTGACTACGTGGGTGTGCGGAATTAGCGCTTGCAGGCGATGCATGAGCGCGGTGTTGAACGCACCACCGCCACAGACGATGAGCTCCTGGATTTTTAAACCACTACGCTTTTCGTAGCTGCTCCCGCAATATTCTATTGGGCTAGCGGTCAATTCTATTAGTGTTCTTTGCACATTCTGCGGTTTCTCTGAGGCAAAAGGAGCTAGGTGGCGCTCTAGCCAAGCGCGGTTGAAAAGGTCGCGGCCTGTGCTCTTGGGCGGTGGCAATGCAAAGTAGGGCTCGGCCAGCATGGCGCGCAGCAGCGCGGCGTTCACCACGCCGCCCGCGCCCCATTCGCCGCCAGCGTCGTAGGGCGCGCCAGTGTGCTGCTGGCACCACATGTCCAGCAGGGCGTTGCCGGGGCCGCAGTCAAAGCCCAGCGTGGTGCCATCGGGCTGCAAAATGCTCAGGTTGCTGATGCCGCCGATATTGAGCACGCCGATGGTTTTGTCAGCAGCGTTCGCACCTTGCGGTGCAAACCATGCGCGGTGAAAAAACGGTGCCAGTGGCGCGCCCTGGCCTCCTGCGGCCACGTCGCGGCTACGAAAATCGGCCACCACCTCGATGCCCGTCAACTCGGCCAGTAGGGCAGGGTTGTTCAGCTGCAGTGTGTAGCCGCCAGGCGTGCCTGATGCGTCCTTCAAGCCAGGCTGGTGGCGCACGGTTTGGCCGTGGGCACCGATGGCCCGAATGTCGTGGGCACGCAGACCGCTGGCTTGCAGCAGCGCATGCACTACCTGCGCGTAGGAGCGGGTCAGCGCATTGGTGGCCAGCGCCGCGCGGTGCAGTTCGTTATGGCCTGGAGCATTGAGCTCCAGCAGCTCTGCTTTCAAGTCAGGAGCTAGCGGGGCACTGAATACATGCGCGACAGACGGTTTCTTTTGAGAGAAATCAACCAACGCGCCATCTACCCCGTCCATCGACGTGCCCGACATCAATCCTATGTACAAATCAGTCATGACTGCAATGGTACACGCCAGCGCCTTGGCCTGGCATTGCTCAAGTGATAAATACGTTGACGAAATGAAAACGGCGCACGAGAAGTGCGCCGTTGTCTGAGCAAGCGAAAGGGGTTTACTGCGCAGTAGCTACCGCCATGCTGCCTGCAGCTGCCAGCTTGAGGCGAATCTCACCGGCCATACGGTTAAACTCAGGGCGCGATGCGGGGCTGAGCGGTACGGAGTTGTTCTCGCTGGCAATCGTGAGTGGGTCGTGGTGCAAGCCGCTCACGCGGAACTCAAAGTGCAGGTGCGGGCCGGTACTGTAGCCGGTGGTACCTACTGCGCCAATCACGTCGCCTTGCTCTACCTTTTGGTTCAACGTGACGCCGATGCGGCTCAGATGGGCATACAAGGTGCTTTTGCCGTCGCGGTGCTTGACCTCGATCACATTGCCGTAGCCGCCCTGCGTACCTGCAAAGGAAATAACACCGTCACCCACCGAACGCACCGCCGTGCCGGTAGGGGCAGCGTAGTCCACACCTTTGTGGTCACGAAAGCTGCGCGAGATGGGGTGGATGCGCCCGCCAAAGCCGCTGGTAATGCGCGAGAACTCGAGTGGAGAAGCCAAGAACGCTTTGCGCAGGCTGTTGCCCTCCAGGGTGTAGTACTGGCCTTTGCTGCCGGGCTCCTGGAACCACACGGCTTGGTAGGTTTTGCCTTGGTTGACAAACTCGGCACTGATCACACGACCAGCGCGCAGGGGCTCATTGTCGGCTTGCAGGGTTTCGTACACCACGTTGAAGCGGTCGCCCTTGCGCAGGGCACGGTAAAAGTCAATATCACCAGCAAACAGCTCGGCAATCTGGGTGGCCACGGCATCGGGAATGCGCGCGTCGTCAGTAGCGGCAAACAAGGATGAGCGGATCACACCTCCAGCCAGGCGGGTGCCTGCCACCAAGGGTGCGGTTTCGGTTTTGGACGTGAACTGAGCGCCAGATCCGAGGGCAGATCTCTCCAGCACCAAGCGGTCAAAGGTGGGCGATTCTTCACGCGTCCAGCGGGCTTGCAGCTTGACCAAACGGTTGTCGGTATCGGCCTCGACCGTGACGATGCGGCCTGGGCGGCTGAGCAAGGCAGCGCGGCTGGCAGCGTCGCTTTTAACGAAAGCGGCTGCGGCGGGATCTACCACGCCTAGGCGGCGAAGCAAGGCCTCGGCGGTGTCATTGGAGCGGGTAGCATCGGTACGGTAGAGCGTGAGCGGGGCAAATGGGGCGCTGGCAACGGCCTCGGTGGTCGAGCCTGTAGCTGGCAATGCAACAGGCAAAGTAGGCAGAAGCGCCAATGGGGAGAGCGAAGGTGATGGCGTTACGGCCTCTAGCACCATTTGTACGGGCATAGCTGACACATCTGGTGCCAGATTGGCCACAGCAAACGCGGTAGCGCCTGTGCCCAACAACAGTGCGGCCACGACAGCCGTCAAACGGCGGGGGTAGCGCTGTACCACACCGGCTACTTCATGAGCCGCGAGCTGTACATTCAAAACGAACTGATTCAAAGACAAAACTTGCGTTCCTGAAATATAAAAATACTGGCCGGTAAGTGCATCTACCAGAGCGCACCACGTAAAATCTTTAGCTAATAGCACCTGTGATTATAGCCAACTTAATCAGGACCCTATCTTGGAAAACCCTTATGAATCAAGCCGTTATAAAGAAATCTTCAGCTGTAGCACCCATGTCTGACAAGGTAACAGAGGCCTTGGCCATCTCGCTTCGGGGCGTAGAAGAGCTTATTCCACAGGAAGATTGGGTTAAAAAGCTGCAAAAGAGCGAAAAATCGGGTATTGCGCTGCGTATTAAGCTAGGCTTAGACCCTACAGCCCCAGACATCCACATCGGGCACACCGTGGTGCTCAACAAAATGCGCCAGTTACAGGATATTGGCCATACTGTCATATTTCTGATTGGTGACTTCACCACCTTGATCGGTGACCCATCCGGCCGCAACAGCACTCGTCCGCCATTGACCAGGGAGCAGATTGAGGAGAACGCCTTGACCTACCGCGACCAAGCCTACAAGGTGCTAGACCCGTCCAAAACCGAGATGCGTTACAACAGCGAATGGGGCGACGCTCTAGGCTCGCGGGGCATGATTCAGCTTGCTGCCAAATACAACGTGGCCCGCATGATGGAGCGTGAAGACTTCCATAAACGCTACACCACCGGCCAGTCCATCAGCGTGCACGAGTTTTTGTACCCACTTCTGCAAGGCTACGATTCGGTGGCCCTGAAAAGCGACCTGGAGCTGGGCGGCACCGACCAAAAATTCAACCTCTTGGTAGGCCGCCACCTGCAAGCCGAATACGGTCAAGAACCCCAGTGCATCCTGACCATGCCCTTGCTAGAAGGCCTGGACGGCGTGGACAAAATGTCCAAAAGCAAAAACAACTACATCGCCATCACCGAAGAGCCCAACACCATGTTTGCCAAGGTGCTGAGCATCAGCGACGTCCTGATGTGGCGCTGGTACACGCTGCTGTCATTCAAATCCATCGCCGAGATAGATGCCTTGAAAGCCGAGGTAGCCGGCGGGCGCAACCCCAAAGACTCCAAGGTGATGTTGGCCAAAGAAATCACAGCGCGCTTTCACAGCGCTGCAGCGGCAGACGCCGCCGAGCAAGACTTTATCAATCGCAGCAAGGGCGGCGTGCCCGATGAAATTCCTGATGTCAGTCTGAGTGTGGGCGATGACGCAGCGGGGCTGGGCATTACCCAAGTGCTCAAGCAAGCCGGGCTGGCACCTTCAACGTCAGAAGCAGGGCGCTTGATTGAAGGCGGCGGTGTGCGCGTGGACTCGTCAGTGGTGAGCGACAAGGGCTTGAAACTGGGCGCGGGCACGTATGTGGTGCAGGTGGGTAAGCGCAAGTTTGCGCGGGTGAATTTAACGTAGGGAGTGCGAAAATGATGGACGTCAAAAATGGTGATTTCGCTGCATTTTTAGAGAAAAATCAGGGTAAATCTACTCCCTTGAAGCAAGGTTTGAATGTGAGCGATGACGCTATGCATGCTGCCGATCAAGTAGAAAATATTCTCAATGTTTCAGCTGAAACACTGATGGACGAAGATGCGGTAGATCGTCTTGCTGCTCAGATGCGCGAGACTGAACAAGGCTTGGGTGCATTACCTCCGATGACAGATGAAGAGCTTGATCGCCAGGCCTTAGAAGCGGGAGGCGCTGATGGCGATCCAGATACACCGGAGTGACGTAGTAAATTGGAGTGGCCCAAGGGTCATGGCGCAGTTTGATTAAAAATACCGAAATCTGTACGGTAAAGCGCATGAAAGCCACGCTCAACATTCATGATGCCTTGCTGGCAGAAACCAAGTCGCTGGCAGCTCGGCAGGGCCTGACGTTAACGCGCTTGATCGAAGAGGGCTTGCGCATGCGCCTGCGCGCAACCGAGGTTGCAACTGCTAGCAAGCGCCGAGCGATGCCTGTCTTCAACGGTAAAAAAGGCCTCGCACCGGTCTCAGCGGTTTAAGCACACGAGAAATGCTGGGCGCCGCCGACCATGCTGCCTGTCATCAACGAGCTGGTTGCAGCGCACCGTGCTGACCATCC
>JANMTF010000134.1:0-15707 GCA_031390175.1 Polaromonas sp. | reverse complement strand
CGGCCTGCAATACCTAAGTCCATATATGTCTCCAAAAACGAGTTTAAACAAATTTGAGCTTACCACCCTGCCACCTATCGCCTGCGCACCGCGTGTCCCACGGGTGCACACCACCCCCAGCAGCGCCCACAGGCAAAATATACACACTACACAATTCATAGCTGCTCCCGCATTATTCTATGGGGCTACAGCCCTGTTGTTATCTTAAAAAGGGCCCAAAAAAGCCAAATTTAAGGTTTTTTCTCGCCGTGCGGGCCATTCGCATCGGTCAGCAGAGAGTTAAATTATGCGAATGTGCTAAACACGCATAATTTTTCCAAGACAAATCGCACAAAACGGTATTTTTCGTTAAATATTTCACGAATTTTGCTCAAAATAGAGCCAAATCCTCTTAGGTAAATAAATTCGCATAATTTAACGTGGCTGCCACAGCCGCTGGGCAGCTGGGAGCCATGAAAAAACCTCAAAAAAGGCTGTTTGAAGGCGTTTTTAAGATACTAATAGGGCTGTAGCCACATAGAATAATGCGGGAGCAGCTACTGTATGTGTAGCGCCTGTGGGTGCCAACGCAATTGTGACCCACCTGCCGAGAGTTCATTGGCCTGGCGTAGCGTGCGTCAAATTTTCGTCCCATCCGGGGCCTGCGCGCACGCCGCACCGCCCGCCACGCCTTAGAGCTTGCCGCGCATGGCGGGCGATAGCGCGTCAGTCATCCGGGTTAACGTTGATTTTCTGCTATTGCAAAGCTTAGTGAAGACTCGCCATAATTGGTTTACTAACGAATAGATGTTTCAAATCAGAAACAAATGTGCGAACCAAACCCATGACGGCAGCGATTGAATTTCACCGTGTTTCCAAGCGATTTGCGGGCAAACCGTTGTCCAAAAACGCTCAGGACAACGCGGCAGCCGAGGCTGAAGGCGGCGTGCTGGCGGTCACCGATGTCACCTTGCGCATCGCCACCCAAGAGGTGGTGTCCATCATCGGCCCGTCGGGCTGCGGCAAAAGTACCCTGCTCAACATCGGGTCGGGTTTGGCCAAGCCCAGCTCTGGCGAGGTGCTGGTGGGCGGCGAAAAGGTCACCGGGCCCAACAAGCATGTGGCCTTCATGCTGCAAAAAGACTTGCTGATGCCGTGGCGCACGATTGCGCAAAACATCGAGTTTGGCCTGGAGCTGCGCGGCACAGGCGCAGCGCAGCGCAAAGCGGTGTCTGACAAACTGATTGCCCAGTGCCGCCTCACCGGCTTTGCCGCCAGCTACCCGCACCAGCTCTCCGGCGGCATGCGCCAACGCGCGGCGCTGGCGCGTACCTTGGCCGTAGACCCCGACGTATTGTTGATGGACGAGCCCTTCAGCGCCCTGGACGCGCAAACCAAGATGATCTTGCAGGCCGACCTGGCCCGCACGATAGCGACCGAAAGCAAAACCGTGCTCTTCATCACGCATGATTTGGTCGAGGCGGTGGCCTTGTCAGACCGTATCTTGGTGATGAGCGAGAGGCCCGGCAGCATCATTGAAGACATCAAAGTAGACCTGCCAGACCGCGACAACCCCATGCAGCGGCGCAAACACCCCGAGGTGGGCCAGTATGTGGGCCGGTTGATGGACTTACTGCAGCTCGATGCCCACACCCCCATGCATTGACCCGTTTCACCCCCCCCCCAAGCAAAGCAACTAACCGGAGACACACCGTGATTCGCAAAACCCTGATGACCGCTGCCACCACCTTGGCATTGCTCGCACCCTTGGCCCTGCCTGTCAGCGCGCATGCGCAAGGCCAGGAGGTCACTTACCTGCTGCCAGCGCCCGCAGTGCTTCCCGCTTTCGGCCCGTGGATGCTGGCGCAGGCCAAAGGCTATTACGCCGCCGAAGGTTTGAAGGTGAGCTTTGTAGCCGGGCGCGGCGGCGTGGACGTGGCCAAGCAGGTGGGCGCGGGCAATGCGGTAATTGGCGGGGCCATAGGCGACACCCCCATCATCGCGCGCGGCCAAGGCATACCGGTCAAAGCCGTGGCGGTGCTGGGCGCTGGCTCGCTGATGCAACTGGTCAGCCACGAGGTCGCGAAAATTGAAAACCCACGCGAACTCAAAGGCAAAACCGTCACCGCCATTGCCTACACCGACACCACCTACTACGCCTTGCTGGGCATGCTGAGCAAAAGCGGCACGACCAAGGCCGACGTGGACATTCAAGCGGCGGGCCCCGCCGGGGTGTGGCAACAGTTTGCCGCCAAAAAAGCAGTGGCCATGGCGGCGGTGCCCGACTGGACGGTGAGCGCCATGGACGCGGGAGCGAAGGTGAGTATCTTGCCTGCGGACCTGTACTTCAAAAGCATGGCCCAAGCGATTATTGCCAGCGACGAGACGATAGCCAAAAACCCCGAGCTGGTGCAAAAACTGGTGCGCGCCACCCTCAAAGGTATGCGCGACATCATGCGCGACCCCAAGGCTGCGTCCATCGCCTATGTAGCCCATGTGCCCGCGCACAAAGGCAAAGAAGACTATATCCAGCGGGTGTTTGAGATGTACAACAAGTATGTGTACGCCCACCAAAAGATGCTGGGCCAGATGGACGAGGGGCGTTTGGCGGAGCTGCAAAAGTTCTATGTGAGCAATGGCATTGTGCCCAAAGAGGTGGGCGTGAAAGAGCTGTATACCAACCAGTTTGCTGGGCTTAAGTAACACTGCATGAGCGAAAGAGAAGACAGAAAAGAGCAGAGAAGAGAAGAATTTTTGAACGCAGAGGGCGCGAAGGATTCGCAGAGGGCGCAAAAGGAATACCAAAACGGATACCAAAAGTGGATACCAAAAGTGGATACCAAAATTTCTGTTTTCGTTTTTTTGTACTACCACCTACTACCATGACTGATAAACAGCACACCATTGTCTGGAGCCTCGCGCTCCTGGCGGCGTTTTTGGCGCTGTGGCAGTGGCTGCCGCCTGCGCTGGGGGTGCCTGAGTTTGTGTTGCCCACTGCGAGTAAAACGTGGGGCGAGGCACAGCGCATTTGGGGGGCAGAGCGCTTGCTGTGGCATGCGGGCATTACGGCGCTGGAGGTGGTGGTGGGTTTTGTGTTGGGTTCGCTGCTGGGCGCGTTGATTGGCTATGCGCTGGGCATGAGCCCCAAGGTCGAGGCTGTCTTGTCGCCCTATTTGCTGGCGCTGAAAATTGCGCCCAAGGTGGCGTTTGCGCCGCTGTTTGTGATGTGGCTGGGCTACACCGTGTACCCCAAAATTTTGGTGGCGATATTGATTGTGTTTTTCCCGGTGCTCATCAACGTGCTGTTCAGCATGCGCACCATGGACCCGGATTTGGTGAACCTGGCGCGCAGTTTCTCGGCCACACGTTGGCAGATATTTGCTGCCGTGCAATACCCCACTACCCTGCCCGCACTCTTCTCCGGTTTGCGCATTGCCAGCACCTTGGCCGTGATAGGCGTCGTGGTGGGCGAGCTGGTGGGCGGCAATATGGGCTTGGGCTACTTGCTGGTGTTTTTTGAGGGCCAAGGTAATACCGCTGGCGTGTTTGTGATCATTGCCGCTCTGACAGTGATTGGCATTGCCGCCTATTACGCGGTGGTGTGGGCCGAGCAGCGCGTGCTGCACTATTTGCCCTCCAGTGAAGCGAGGTCTGCATGAACACGCAGCCAGAAATCAATCTCACGGGCAGACGCATTTTGATCACCGGCGCTGCGCGCGGCTTGGGCGCGGCGTTTGCGCAGGCAGCCGTGCAGGCGGGTGCGCGCGTGGTGATTACCGACGTGTTGCACGAACTTGGCCAGGCTACGGCAACCAAGCTAGGCGGCATGGCGCACTATGTGCCGATGGACGTGGCCGACAGCGCATCCGTCACCGCTGGCGTGGCGCAAGCCGTGCAATGGCTGGGTGGCCTGGACGGCTTGATCAACAACGCCGCCATCACCAACTCCGGCGGCAAACCCATGGCCGAGATCACCGAAGAGACTTTTGACCACGTGCTGGCCGTGAACGTGAAAGGTCCTTGGCTGGTGACCTGCGCCGCGCACGCGGCGCTCAAAGCTTCTGGCACAGGCCGCGTTTTGAACATTGCGTCGGACACCGCCTTGTGGGGCGCACCGCGCCTGATGGCCTACGTAGCCAGCAAAGGCGCACTCATCAGCATGACACACAGCATGGCGCGCGAGCTGGGCGCAGATGGCATTACCGTCAACGCCATCGCGCCGGGCCTGACCGTGGGTGAGGCCACCGAATACGTGCCACAAGCGCGCCACGACTATTACCACGCAGGCCGCGCCATCCAGCGGCCACAGCTGCCAGCCGACGTGAACGCCGCCGCGCTGTTTTTGCTAAGCCGGGGCGCAGGCTTTATTACCGGACAAGTGCTGCCTGTCAATGGCGGCTTTGTGATGAATTAAAGGCTCAAGCCATGAACACTGAAAAAACTATCCCCTCCCACACCAGCGCCGCCAACGAGCCGATGTTCAACGCTCGCGGTTTGATGGACGCCGATATACCGAGCGAAGCCAGCATCCAGCAAACCATGCTGCCCCTAGTCGGGCAAAGCTTCGCCGCGTGGCTGGACAGCCGCGTGGCCCGCTTTGCCACCCGCAGCTACGACTGGGATGCGCTCAAGTTCCAGGCCGACTTTGACCCCAAGTACCGCCGCGCGCAAATGCGCTATGTGGGCACCGGGGCGACGGGGGTGGTCAGCGATAACAACACGGTACCCGTGGGCCACTTCACCTTCTCTACCATGGTGATCCCCGCAGGCCATGAGGGCCCCAGCCATATTCACTACGACGTGGAAGAAATCTTCTTCATGCTGCGCGGCACCCTCAAGGTGGTGTGTGAAAAGGACGGCCAGCGCTGGGAGACAATTTTGAAAGACCGCGACCTCATCAGCGTGCCGCCAGGGGTGTACCGCGAGGAGATCAACATGGGCGACGAAGACGCGCTGATGTGCGTGATGCTCGGCTCGCCCGCGCCCATACGCCCCACATACCCGCCCAATTCGCCGCTGGCGCAACTCAAACGTTGAAACGAGACTATGAACCTTGTCGAACATCTTCAAACTTTGCCTGTCCAGCACGAGCGGATAACCCGTGCAGGCAAGCAAGCGCTGGTGTGCTACCGCGAGGCAGGCTCCAAGCTGGGCACCGAGCTACCTTTGGTGCTCTTGCACGGCATTGGCTCAGGCTCGGCAAGTTGGGTCTACCAGTTAGGCGGCGCAGATACTGCGCAACAGGCGCGTGCAGTGGCGTGGGACGCTCCCGGCTACGCCGACAGTACCGGCCTGGAAGCAGGCATACCGACGGCGCAAGACTACGCGCAAGCGATGTGGGCCTGGCTAGACGCACTGGGCATTCAAAAGGTGCGCCTGGTCGGCCATTCGCTGGGCTGCTTGATGGCCGCCAGCGCCGCGCGCTTGCAACCTGGGCGCATCGCGGCCCTCACACTGCTGGCCCCTGCGCAAGGCTATGGGCCTGCCGCGCCAGAGGTAGGTAGCAAAATGGTGCAAGACCGCCTGGGCATGATGGCCGCGCTAGGTGCCGAAAAGCTAGCGCACACGCGTGGCCCAGCCCTGCTCACACCGAACGCCCATCCAGAGCATGTCGCGCTGGCGGTGCACATGATGTCGCGCCTGCATGCAGCGGGCTACGCGCAAGCCACCCATATGCTGGCGCATGCGGACATCATGGCCGATCTGCGCGCATTCTCAAGCACCAGCCAGGTTGCCATCACCGTAGCCTGTGGCGAGCTGGACACCATCACGCCTGCCAAAGCCTGCCGTGCTTTGGCGCAAGCGGTGGGCGCGCATTACGTGTCACTGGGCGATGTGGGCCATCTGTGCGCGGTGCAAGCCAGCACACAAGTCAATGCACTATTGGGCATCACTGGAGAACAAGCATGAACGCGATGGCAGAACTGCCAGTGGCTACCACGCTCGGTGCTGGCGATGAAGACCGCTACACGGTCCCCGCCTTGGCGCGGGGTTTGCAATTGCTCGGCTACTTTAGCCGTGACGACCGCGAGCTGACGGGCGCACAACTGGCACGCCGCACGGGCTGGCCGCGCGCCTCGGTGTTTCGCATGCTGCAAACGCTGGAGCAAGCCGGTTTTATCGAGCGTTGTGGCGAGGGCCCGGTGTACAAGCTGGGGGTGGCGGTGCTGCGCTTGGGTTTTGAATACCTGGCCTCGCTGGAGCTTACCGAGCATGGCCGCCCCATCATCGAAGCGCTGCGCGACAGTGCGGGCTACTCAGCGCATCTGGTGATACGCGATGCGCGCGAGGTGGTGTTTGTGGCCAAGGCGGCGGGGCGCAATGCGCAGTTCCACTCCATCCAGGTGGGGGCGCGCCTGCCTGCCCATGCCACCGTGCTGGGCCGCGTGCTGCTGGGCGGCTTGAGCGGCGCAGAGTTGGCCGCTTTGTATGAAGACGGTCCACTCAAAGCCCACACCGCCACCACGCCCACCACGCTGGCCGCTTTGCAAACCGCTGTCGAGAGCGATGCCAAGCGCGGCTGGGGCATCAGCCAGGGCGGGTTTGAAACTGGTATCTCCACCATTGCTGCGCCGGTGTTCAACGAGCGCCACCAGGTGTGCGCTGCCATCAGCATCACCGTGCCTGCTTCGCGCATTGACCCCGCGCAGGCCGACACCCTGGTGGCCCATGTGCGGGACGCCGCCAGCGCGCTCACCCAGCGCCTAAGCCATTTGCCGCAGTACCCAAACCAACGCAGCGCGCAGAGCGCGCAGCGCAGCCAAGCCTAGAGCCTCGCATGCCCAACACCACAGTTTCTTTGTCCAACATCACCGTGGGTGAGTTGGTGGCCCAATTTCTAGAGCACTGCGGCGTGCGCGCGGCCTTTGGCGTGATCTCTATCCACAACATGCCCATATTGGACGCGATCCACCGGCGCGGCCAGATTCGCTTTGTACCGGCTCGCGGCGAAGCGGGGGCCACCAATATGGCCGACGCCTGCGCGCGGGTAACAGGCACCTTGGGCGTATGCATTACCAGCACCGGCACCGGCTCGGGCAATGCAGCGGGCGCGCTGGTAGAGGCCTTGACAGCAGGCACGCCCATGCTGCACCTGACGGGGCAGATTGACAGCCAGTACATGGACCGCGATTGGGGCTTTATCCACGAGCACCCGAATCAATTAGGCATGCTGGCCGCGGTGGGCAAGGCGGCTTTTCGCATCAGCAGTGCAGACACAGCGCTGGCCATTTTGGTGGATGCTGTGCGCCTTGCCCGCACCGCGCCCTGCGGGCCGGTAAGTGTAGAGATACCGATCGATGTGCAAGCCGCATTTTTAACTGCTTCACAAGTGCTGGAGCTTACAGACATTGCGCAAACAGCACCTGTTTCCATAGCGCCCTTGCAGCCTGATGCCGCCGTGGTGCAGCAGTTGGCCCAACGTTTGGAAACCGCGCGCAGACCCTTGCTGTGGCTGGGCGGCGGCGCACGCGGTGCCTCTGGCGCGGTGCAGCGCTTGGTGGCCATGGGCTTTGGTGTGGTGACCTCAGTGCAAGGCCGTGGTGTGCTTCATGAGGACCACCCGGCCAACCTAGGGGCATTCAACCTGCAAAAAGCCAGCGCCGCGCTGTACGCGCAATGCGACGCGATGCTCATCGTAGGCAGCCGCTTGCGCAGCAACGAAACCATGAAGTACAGCCTGGCCTTGCCCAGCACGCGCTTTCGCATCGACGCTAACGCACAGGCGGAAGGCCGTGGCTACAGCAGTCAACTGTTTGTCCACGGTGATGCTTCAGTGGCTTTGCACGCCTTGGCCGATGCCTTGGCGGGCTACCGCGCCCATGACGGGTGGCAGGGTGCGGTGCTGGCCGCGCGCAGCTGCGCGCAAGACCAGGTCAACGAAGGCTTGGGCCCCTACCTGGTGCTTAAAAATGAACTCAACCACGCCGTGCAAACCCAGTTGCACGGCGACTGCGTGTGGGCGCGCGATATCACGCTGAGCAACACCATGTGGGGTAACCGCAGCCTGGTGCTGCAGCACCCGCGTGCGGGCGTGCACGCCATGGGAGGCGGCATAGGGCAAGGCTTGGCCATGGGTGTTGGCGCAGCAGTGGCCGTCGATGTGTATAACGCAAATAGGCCTGTAGCCCAACAAAATATCGCGGAAGCAGCTCTTAAAACCATAGTGCTTGCAGGCGATGGCGGCTTGATGCTCAATGTGGGCGAGCTGGCGTGCGCAGCCCAAGAGCGCGCCAATATGCTGGTGATTTTAATGAACGACGGTGGTTACGGTGTGATTAAAAATATCCAGGACGCCGACTACGGCGGCCGCCATTGCTATGTAGATTTGCATACGCCTGACTTTGCCCAACTGTGCGCGAGCATGGGTGTAGCGCATTTGCACCTGCACAGGCCAGAAGACACCGCCGCATTGCTGCGCCAGGCATTGGCCATGCAGACGCCCGTGGTGCTGGAAGTGGACATGAAAGCCTGGGGCCCCTTTGCCCACAAAGTAGCTGGCCCCCAGCGCGCGCATTGAGACGGCTATGACGACCCAAGTTTGCCTGATAGGTTTTGGTGCCATTGGCCGGGCGGTGTACCAGCGCGTGGCGGGTGATGCGCGCTTGCAGATCACCCATGTGGTGGTGCGCACCGAGCGCATGGCCACCGTGCAGCAGCAGCTCGCGCCACACTCCGCCGCCGTAAGTGCGGTACCGCTGGATGCGAAGCTGGTGCTGGAATGCGCAGGCCACAGCGCCTTGACGCAGCACGTGCTGCCTGCGCTGGCACGCGGTGTGGAGTGCGCGGTGCTGTCGGTAGGGGCATTGTCAGAGCCCGGCTTGCCCGAGCTGCTGAGCGACGCGGCAGCGCGCGGCCACACGCAGATGCATTTGCTCAGCGGCGCGGTGGGTGGTATTGACGCGATAGCCGCCGCCAAGATAGCGGGCCTGACCAACGTGCGCTATACCGGCCGCAAACCACCACAGGGCTGGCGCGGCACACCGGCAGAGCAGGTGGTAGCCTTAGATAAACTTGTGCACCCAGCTATTATTTTAGAAGCATCTGCACGTCAGGCTGCTGCCTTGTATCCGAAGAATGCCAACGTCGCTGCCACCGTGTCCTTGGCCGGTTTGGGGCTGGACGCCACGCAGGTGCGCTTGATCGCTGACCCCACCATCACAGAGAACATCCACGAGATCGAAGCCAGCGGTGCGTTTGGCCGTATCAAGATCGAGATGCGCGGCAACCCCTTGCCCGAGAACCCTAAAACTTCTATGCTGACGGTGCTCAGCGCGCTGCGCTTTTTGTACAACCGCTCCGGGAGCATGACGCTATGACCCAAGCACTTTCCGCAAACGATATCGCCAGGGATGCCAACAGCGCGCCCGTCAAAACCAATTTTGCAGGCGCATGGCGTGATGCGAGTGGCCCGGCTTACAGCACCCACTACCCGGCAGACGGGAGTGTAGTGGCTACGTTGCACGCAGCCACAGTCGCCGATGTGGACGCGGCAGTGCGTTTTGCCGAAATCGCACGGTTAAAGCCCCACTGGGCAAACCTCAAAACCCAAGAGCGCGCCAGCATCTTGCACCGCATGGCTGCAGGCGTCCGCGCGCGGCACGAAGAGCTGGCCCAGTTGCAACGCCTGGACAACGGCAAACCCATCAACGAGACCCGTGCCTTGGTGGCCAGCGCGGCAGGCACCTTCCAGTATTTTGCAGCGGTGTGCGAGACCTTTGAGAGCCCCGTCACGCCCCAGCGCGGTGATTTTCTGAGCATGAGCCTGTACCAGCCGCTGGGCGTGGTCGGTGCCATCACGCCATGGAATTCGCCCATCGCCTCCGAGGCGCAAAAAATCGCGCCCGCCTTGGCGGCGGGCTGCGCCATCGTCATCAAACCGGCCGAGATCACCCCCCGCATGGCCATCGAGCTGGCGCGTATCGCGCTGGAGGCGGGTGTGCCACCGGGCATCGTCAGCGTGCTGCCGGGCAAGGGCTCCGTAGTGGGTGAGGCCTTGGTGCGCCACCCATTGGTCAAGCGCATTGCTTTCACAGGTGGCACCAGTGTAGGGCTGGGCATTGCGCGCTTGGCCGCAGACAAGCTCATGCCCGTGTCTTTAGAGCTGGGCGGCAAGTCACCCACCATCGTCTGCGCCGATGCAGACCTGGACCACGCGGTTGCAGGCGTGCTCTACGGCATTTTCAGCAGCAGTGGCGAAAGTTGCATTGCCGGTTCGCGCGCCTTTGTGCATGCCAGTGTGTATGGAGAGTTTGAGCGCCGCATCGTGGCTGGTGCACTAGCTTTGCGCGTGGGCGACCCGGCAGACGAGCGCACCCACATGGGCCCGCTCATCAGCGCCAGCCACCGCGCCGGCATTGAGCGCTATGTGCAAATGGGTCTGGACGAAGGTGGCACCTTGCTGTGCGGAGGCGCGCGCTTATCTGGTAGCCAAAACGGCTTGAACTACGACGCGGGCAGCTACTACCCCCCCACCATTTTTGAAGGCCTGCCCCACACTGCCCGCATGTGCCGCGAAGAAATCTTTGGCCCCGTGCTGGCCCTGCTACCTTGGAGCGACGAGGCCGAGCTGATCGCCCAGTGCAACGACAACGACTATGGTTTGGCGTGTGGCATCTGGAGCAAGGGTTACCCCACCGCGCTGCGCCTGGGCCGTGCTGTGCAGGCGGGCACCGTGTGGGTCAACACCTACAAAGTGTTCAGCATCAGCACGCCGTTTGGCGGCCTCAAAATGAGCGGCACCGGACGCGAAAAAGGGGCTGCGTCTATCGCAGAATACATGACGCAAAAAAGTTTTTACTGGGGCACCAATCCCCAGCCGTTGCCTTGGAGCACCACATGAAAGATTTGCCATGATCACGGGAATTGATGCCATCACTTATTCGACGGATAAGTGGGATGAAGCGCGCCAGTTTTTAAAAGACTGGGGTTTGCAAGAGCTGGCGTTTTCCAGCACAGAGCAGTGTTTTGAAACCCTGAGTGGCGCGCAAGTGAATGTGCGCCGACCGGGCGATGCCGCACTGGCACCGGCCATGGAAGCAGGCCCCACTTTGCGTGAGGTGGTGTGGGGTGTGGACAGCGACGCAACCCTGGATTTGTTAGCCAAATCACTGCCTAGCCCCATAGAATATTGTGGGAGCAGCTCCGATAATAATAGTGCTCGATCAAGCCCGCAGAGCGCAAGTTCACCGCTGAACACCGACAGCAAAGCCCAGCGCCGCGTTACCGCCATCGATCCACACGGCCTGCGCATCGTCTTTCAGCGTAGCCGCCAGCGCAGCGTGGCCATTCAGGGCGCGTCTACTAATCCGTATGGCAACGTGCAGCGTATCAACGCGCCCAGCCCGGTGTACGAGCGCGCCACACCTATTGAGATTGGCCATGTGGTGCTGTTCACTGACAAGCTGGCCGAGGCGGTCAGTTTCTACGAAAAACTGGGTTTTGTGCTGAGCGACAGCTACCCCGGGCGCGGTGCTTTTTTGCGCTGCGCTGCTACTGGCGGCCACCACGATTTGTTCTTGCTGCAGGTGCCCGGCAAAGCCACCGGACTGAACCACGTCGCCTTTACCGTGCGCGATATCCACGAGGTATTTGGCGGCGGCCTGGCCATGGGCCGCGCGGGCTGGAAAACCCAGCTCGGCCCCGGTCGCCACCCCATCTCGTCGGCTTACTTTTGGTACTTCGACAACCCCTGCGGCGGCTTGATAGAGTACAACGCTGATGAAGATCACTTGACCGAGGCTTGGCAAGCCCGCGAGTTCACGCCCGGGCCCACGGTGTTTGCCGAGTGGGCGATTGACGGTGGCATCGACGGCCACACGCGCCGCCAAGCACAGGTTGCTTCAAGTAACGCACCATCGGGCAAGTCCACTACTGGCGCTGCCCAAGGCGCGCCCACCCAGAGCGCCGAGCGCGCAGCTTTCCTCTCGGAGAAAAGACCATGAACAGCACGATTCCTATTTACGCCACTGACCAGGCTGGCGGTGCACGCTACCTCAACCCGCACCAAGCGCGTCAGCGCGCCGCGACGCCGTATGAAGACCAGTTGGGCGACGCGATGGAGCGTGCCTTTGCAGGGGGCTATTGGGAGCTGGACGCGTTGGTGGCGCAGCTTAACCAGAGCGGCCCCGCAACTCCCGATGGCCAGCCGTGGACAGCGCAGAGTTTTCAGGCCGAGATGGCCGTGCTAGGCCAGTGATGCGCGCCGTCGACACTGTGCACCCGGACAGCGCCAGCGCTATCGACGCAAGCCCTGCCCGGCCCGCTGCCCCCAGCAAAGCCGACATTCACGCCGTGCTTGCGCGCGGTTTGAAAAACCTGTGGTACCCCATTTGCCCCAGCCATTTTGTAACCGAACAGCCCGTATCTCTGCGCCGCTTGGGGCTGAAGCTGGCCGTATGGCGCGACGTGCGAGAGGGAGGTGCAGGCAAGCTGCATGCGCTGGAAGACCACTGCCCGCACCGAGGTGCACCGCTGTCGCAAGGTGCGAACCTGGGTGACAGCTTGGCCTGCCCGTACCACGGCATCGAGGTGCGCTGCGACGGCATGGTCACCAAAGTACCCGCCAGCCCAGAGTGCGCGCTGGTGGGTGAGCGTGCAGCCAAGTCCTTCCATGTGCAAGAGGCGCACGGCGCGGTATGGCTCTACAACAGCGCCAGCTATGTGGAGACACCGCCGCCATTGAACTTGCCGGCAGAGCTGACGGATACCGAGAGCTACAGCCACTTCCTGTGCTACGCCGAATGGCGCGGCGACTACCGCTATGTGGCCGACAACGTGATGGACCCAATGCACGGCACCTTTTTGCACAAGCTGAGCCACAGCATGAGCGAAGGCGACATCCATGCCAAATTCAAATTGCGCAACACACCGCAGGGCTTTGTGTTTGAAAAAGACGGCCAGCGCGACGTGAACTTTGACTGGACCGAGTGGGCCGACACGGGCACCCACTGGATGCGCCTGGAAATCCCCTACCCCAAAACCGGCGGCCCGGGCGGCAGCTTCACCATCATCGGCAGCTACACGCCGATCACGTCGCCCAGCGGCGAGAACTTGGCAGCGGTGTTCTTTTGGCGCTGCCGCAAAGTCCAAGGCTGGCAGCGCGATGCCTGGCGCTTTTTATACCGCAACCGCCTGGAAGCCAGGCACTGGAAGGTGCTGGAGCAAGACCGCGTGATGCTCGAGTCCATGGAGCCAGACGCCAACCAACGCGAGCGCCTGTACGAGCACGACCTGGGCCTGTCACGCCTGCGCACGCAGATGCAGCGCTGTGCACTGAGAGAGTTGCAAACATCGCCCAAGTTCTAACACCGCCAGTCGGCAATAGTTCTGTGCCGTTCACGCGCGCGCGTGTGTGGGTGACGAGGGGTAGCTGCACCAAAAAAAAGGCCAACCGGTTAGGTTGGCCTTTTGATGATGTACAAAGCAGCATGGGTGCGCGCTCTGGTAGTTATGTCTCCTCAAGCCCTCAGGTTCGGCGTACCGAACAGAAGTGGGATAAATATAGTGCCCTGGGCTTGTGTTGGGCATTGGGATTTTCCCTTTGGAGCTGAGCCAAAAAACCACCTGTGAGACAGGTTTGCACACACTTTGTACCAGAACGTAAACCTAATGCCACGTGGGTAAGTTTCAGCAGCCCTGGGCAATCCAGCGGGCCGCTTTCTCTGCCAGCATCAAGGTGGGGCTGTTAGTGTTGCCACTGGTGATGGTGGGCATCACGCTGGCATCTACCACCCGCAGGCCGTGTACCAAGCCGCCCTTGCCATCGCGCACCCGAAGGTGCGAATCCACTACCGCCATGGGGTCGTTGGCTTGGCCCATTTTGGCCGTGCCTACAGGGTGAAAGATGGTGGTGGCAATATCGCCTGCCAATTTGGCCAACTCCTCGTCAGTTTGAAATTGCACGCCCGGTTTCCACTCCTGTGGTTGGTACTTGGCCAGCGCTGGCTGCGCCACAATGTTGCGCGTGATGCGCAAGCTGTCGGCAGCTACTTTGCGGTCTGCATCGGTGCTCAGGTAGTTGGGCGCAATCGCCGGTGCGTCTTCAAATTTGTTGGACGTGATGTTGACCGTGCCCCGGCTGGTGGGGTTCAGGTTGCACACGCTGGCCGTGAAGGCTGGGAAGGTGTGCAGTGGCTGGCCAAACGCGTCCAGGCTGAGCGGCTGCACATGGTACTCAATATTCGGGTAGGGCTGGTCCGGGCTACTGCGCGTAAAGGCACCCAACTGGCTAGGGGCCATGCTCATCGGGCCGGTTTGTTTAAGCGCGTATTCCAGACCAATTTTGGCCTTGCCCCACCAGGAGTTGGCCAGCACGTTGAGCGTGTCTACGCCCTGCACCTTAAACACCGCGCGGATTTGCAAATGGTCTTGCAAGTTAGCCCCCACTCCCGGCAAATCGACTACGGGTTCGACACCTTTGCTCTTGAGCTCGGCCGCGTTGCCAATACCCGAGAGCTGCAAAATCTGCGGACTGCCCACGGCACCAGCGGTCAAAATTACTTCAGCGCTGGCATGCACAATCAGCATTTTGCGGCCTGTCCACACCTCTACGCCGGTGCAGCGCTGGCTGCCGTCAGGCTGTTTTTCCAGGATCAGGCGGGATACATGGGCACGCGTCCACATCTCAAAATTGGTGCGCCCATAGCAGGTGGGGCGCACAAAAGCCTTGGCGGCGTTCCAGCGCAGTCCGTCCTTTTGGTTCACCTCAAAATAGCCCACGCCCTCGTTATCGCCGCGGTTAAAGTCGCTGCTCGCCGGTATGCCCGCCTGTTGCGCGGCCTGCGAGAAAGCGTCCAGCACGTCCCAGCGCAGGCGCTGCTTTTCAATCCGCCACTCACCGCTGCTGCCGCTGCTCGGGTGGCCGTGAAAATCGGCCAGTTCCTGAGGCACATTGGGGCTCTGGCCCTTTGGAATATTGCGGGAAAAGCTATCAATACTGTAGTGATTTTCGTGCGCCTTAAAATCTGGCAGGCAGTTGTCCCAGCGCCAGGCGTCATCACCCGTCACCGCTGCCCACTGGTTGTAGTCCCGCGCTTGCCCACGCATGTAGATCATGCCGTTGATGCTGCTGCACCCGCCCAGCACCTTGCCGCGCGGGTAGCCGAGTGCGCGGCCGTTGAGGCCTTTCTCGGCCTCGGTTTTGTACAGCCAATCCGTGCGTGGGTTGCCGATGCAGTACAGGTAACCCACAGGAATATGGATCCAGTGGTAGTCGTCCTTGCCCCCCGCTTCGATCATCAAAACGTGTTTGGAGCGGTCAGCGCTCAAGCGGTTGGCCAGCAGGCAACCAGCGGTGCCGCCGCCGATGATGATGTAGTCGAAAACAGGGTGGGTCATGGTTATGGAGTGTTCCGAAATTCAGGGCACGGAGGGGCTTTTGTATGGCTGCTATTTGGCTTGCGTTCGAGAGCAAGGGGCCGACTCTTGCCTTGTACTGTGCACGCCCTGGCACTTGGTGTGGACGGCTCCGCGGCTGTCCCCCGGCCTGCGGCCTCCTCCTTTATGCCGCTGCGCCGTCCACACCAAGCGCCAGGGCTGCGAAAAAGGTCGGAAGGCGACATGGGAGCAATTTCGGTCGTGGCGGTGGAGCACTCGCCAAGCCTGCAAGAGCGGGTCGATGGTGCACTCAGCGCAGCGGCATAAAGGGGGAGGCAGCGGCCCAAGGGCGCAACGGAGGACAGCCGCGGAGCTGAGTGCACCCACGGCACGCTCCCGCACAAAAAATAGCT
>JANMTF010000122.1:0-8743 GCA_031390175.1 Polaromonas sp. | reverse complement strand
CCTGCGCTTGCAGGTCAGCCACGTCGCGGTACACAGTGCGCTCAGACACCTCCAGCCGCTGCGCCAAATGCGCCGCCGTCGTCAGGCGGCGGCCACGGATGGTTTGAACGATTTGGAACAGACGGTCAGCGCGGCGCATGTTTCTTCAGATGGTAGGTGAGCGCCATGCCAATGCAAAACGCCAGCTCTTCTTTGGGCAGCGCATTGCCCAGCTCAAAAACCATGGCGCGGTTGCCCTCAAAGCTGAAGCTGTGCGGGAACATGCTGCGAAAAGTGTCAACCAGCGTGGTGTTGCAGTTAAAGTAAATCGCGTAGCGATCCTGGTTTTTTTTGCGGTCAATGCGCACCGTGCTGCCCTTTTTGTTTAATGTCAGATACGCAGGCTCGCCCCATTTGAGCGTCTCGTCTATTTCCCCCACGCCTTCGGTGCTGGCGGCGGTGTCCAAAATCAGTTGCCGCAGCGCCAGCAGCTTTTTGCGCAGCGCGGGTGGGTAGCTGTCAAACACGGCCTGCACGGCGAGGTTGGTGAGGGGCGTAGTCACAGCTTTTATGGCGTTTTAAGCATTTAAGGGTGGTAGCCCAATAGAATGTTGCGGGAGCAGCTATGTAAAGTGTAGCGCATTTGGCTACGCTTTACATGGGTTTTTAGGATTCTCTCAGCCCGGAGGCGCTTTGGCAAATTTTGGCAAATCAGGGTGCATGGCATCCTATCTTTTCGCACTCCCTGCGTACATGTATGCTACGGGTTGGTAGCGGACCGCGCCGCACAGGCAGCCGCCAGTCAGGGGATGGCTGGCGGGTGTGGTCATGGCGCGGTGGCTTCGCTGTGCAGGCCTACTTTGTTGCCTTCTGTGTCGATGATGTGCGCAAAAAAGCCCATATCTTGCGGCAGCGTTGTTTTGCCAACCGCGATGCTGCCACCCGCTGCATTCACGCGGTCCAGGCAGGCTTGGATACTTGATCCTGCGTTCAGGTACACCAGCGTGCCGTGGGCAGCGGGTTTGGTATGAGCGCTGTACACCAGAGCGCCGCTGACGCCTTGCGAGTCAGGTGCTTCAAACACCGCCATTTCTTCGCCAGGCGCGCCAAAAGCTTCGCGGCGCAGCGCACGCCCCGTGAGCGTTTGGTAAAACTTCATAGCCCGCGCCATGTCGGCGACAGGAATATCAAACCAGTTAACAGTGTGTTGCATGACATTCTCCATGTGTTGATGAAGACTGTACTGTGCGCCACGCCTACTGACAGCGTGGTGTCAGTAGGGTATGGAGCGCTTCAGATCCTGTCTTGTCATGTGCTGTGCTGTGCTGTGATTGCTGGCTCGGGCGCATGGGCTGTGCTCGCTCTGGCACTTGGTGTGCACAGCTCCGCGGCTGTCCCCCGGCCTGCGGCCTCCTCCTTTATGCCGCTGCGCTGTGCACACCAAGCACCAGAGCTGCGTACTGGGATGGGTTGGAGCCAGACGGTGGATCGCGGACCGCTTCGCAAGATCTGCGTACTGGTTTGGTTGGGGCACATCAGTTGATCGACAACCACTTCGCGAGAGCTGGTCGATGGTGTACTCAGCGCAGCGGCATAAAGGAGGAGTCGCTGGCCATAGGCCAGCACGGGGGACAGTCGCGGAGCTGAGTACACCGTCGGGCGGCTCCCCGTACAAGACTTGCAGAGTACCTCTGACTGGGAGCACGTCGTCGGCCTGCTCCCCCGTACAACCTTTGCGGTTATCGCGCAAACCAAGCAAACCATCCCCGTTAAAATACGAGCACTTATGTTTTGCAGCCGTGCAGGCTAGCCAACTACCATGACAACGATACCCACCTCCATTCGCTTGACCGAAATCAAGCTGCCCCTAGACCACGCGCCCGAAGCGATCAACGCAGCAGTGTGCGAACGCTTAAAACTCAAAGCAGACGAAATTCAAAGCATCAGCATCTTTCGCCGTGGCTTTGATGCACGCAAGAAAAGCGATATTCACTTTATCTACACCTTGGACGTGCAGACCACCGACAACGCCGCCGTGCTGGCCCGAGCGCAGCGCGCGCCCAAGCTGGCGACGCACACCACGCCCACGCCCGATACGTCGTACAAGTTCGTCACCCACGCGCCCGATAAACCCTTCAAGCGCCCGGTGGTGATTGGCACTGGCCCCTGCGGCTTGTTTGCGGCGCTCACCTTGGCTCAAATGGGTTTCAAACCCATCATCCTGGAGCGCGGCAAGATGGTGCGTGAGCGTACCAAAGACACTTGGGGTTTTTGGCGCAAGAGCCAGTTGCAGGCTGAGAGCAATGTGCAGTTTGGCGAGGGCGGGGCCGGCACGTTCAGCGATGGCAAGCTGTGGAGCCAGGTGAAAGACCCGCTGTTTCACGGCCGCAAGGTGCTGCAGGACATGGTGCGCGGCGGTGCGCCCGATGAGATCATGTACGTGAGCAAGCCGCATGTGGGCACGTTTCGACTGGTCAAAGTAGTGGAGTTTTTGCGCGAAGAGATCACCGCTTTAGGCGGGGAGTTTCGTTTTTCCAGCAAGGTGACTGATTTAATATTAGATAAACAGGCTGCAAGCCAACAGAATATCGCGGGAGCCGCTATCAAAGCTGTAGTGCTGGAAGACGGCACGCAGATCGACACCGACAACGTGGTGCTGGCGATTGGCCACAGCGCGCGCGACACTTTTGAGATGTTGCATGCCAAAGGCGTGTACATGGAGGCCAAGCCTTTTAGCGTGGGCTTTCGCATCGAGCACCCGCAGGGCTTGATAGACCGCGCCCGCTTTGGCCCGTTTGCGGGCAACAAGATGCTGGGCGCTGCGGACTACAAGCTGGTGCACCACGCTCAAAACGGTAGAAGCGTCTACAGCTTTTGCATGTGCCCCGGCGGCACGGTGGTGGCCGCTACCAGCGAGCCGGGCAGGGTGGTGACCAACGGCATGAGCCAGTACAGCCGCAATGAGCGCAACGCCAACGCAGGCATTGTGGTGGGCATAGAGCCTGCGGACTTTGACTTTGATGCGCTGGGCAAGCCGTTAGTGGCCGAAAAAGACCGTGGGCACGTGCTGGCGGGTATGCGCTTTCAGCGGGCGTTGGAAAGTGGCGCGTACCTGCTGGGCGGCAGCACGTATGAAGCGCCCGGCCAGCGGGTAGCAGACTTCTTAAAAGGCATTGCAAGCACCCAGCTAGGCAGCGTAGAGCCAAGCTACAAACCCGGCGTGCATTTGACTGACTTGGGCAACCCGTTGCAACCCAGTCTGCCGATGTACGCTATCGAAGCCATCCGCGAAGCCATACCCGCATTTGCCAAGCAGATTGCAGGCTTTGATATGCCCGATGCAATGCTCACAGGTGTAGAGACCCGCACCTCCGCCCCCATCCGCATCAAGCGCCACGACGACCGCGCCGCGCCCTCCAAAGATGGTGTGCGTGGCCTGGCCAACCCCTTGCGCATGCAAAGCATCAACACCCAAGGTCTGTACCCCTCAGGCGAGGGCGCAGGCTACGCGGGCGGCATCATGAGTGCGGCGATTGATGGCATTAAAGTGGCTGAGGCAGTAGCCTTGAATATTGTGGCAAGCTCCTTTCAACGCGCATAAAAGCCTGTTTGCACTGTCTTTAAAAAGAACTGGCGGATGTCCAGCTAGCTGCGCACGAAGTGAACAAATGAACAGCCAACAATCAGAGCTTAGCCAAGCGCTCCAAAGCTGCGAGTAAAGTCTCATCCTTCTTCGCAAAGCAAAACCGCACTACCCGCTGGTCAAAACCATTACCGTAAAAAGCCGACAGCGGGATGGCGGCGACGCCTATCTCGGTGGTGAGCCATTTGCAGAAATCGGCCTCACTCAGATCGGAGATGCCACTGATATCAACGCACTGAAAATAGCTGCCCTGGGTGTGTAATGGCTTGAGCCGGGTTTTGCGGATGCCGTCTAAAAACAGGTCGCGTTTGCGCTGGTAAAACGCAGGAAGCTCGGCGTAGGGCGCGGGGCTGTCCATGTAGCTGGCCAGTCCGTACTGCACGGGGGTGTTGACAGTGAACACGTTGAACTGGTGCACCTTGCGGAACTCGGCGGTCAACTGCGCCGGCGCGGCTACGGTGCCCACCTTCCAGCCGGTCACATGGTAGGTTTTACCAAAACTGCTGACGACAAATGCGCGGGCCGCCAGGCCAGGGTAGCGGGCTGCGCTCTCGTGCTGCTGGCCGTCAAACACCATATGCTCGTACACCTCATCGCTGATGAGCAGCACATCGGTGGGCGCGAGAATCTCTTGCAGGCGCAACATGTCGGCGTTGCTCCAGATGGTGGCGCTGGGGTTGTGCGGGCTGTTGATCAGGATGGCGCGCGTTTTGCTGCTCATCGCAGCGCTGATCTTGTCAAAGTCTGGCCTGAATGTGCCCGGTGTTAACGGCACGCGCACCACCGTGCCGCCCGCCAGCTCAATATTGGGCACATAGCTGTCGTAGCAGGGCTCCAGCACAATCACTTCGTCGCCCGGGTGCACGATGGCCAAGATGGCGGTGATGATGGCCTGGGTAGCCCCGGCGGTGATGGTGATCTCGGTGTTCGGGTTGTAAGCCTTGCCATGCAGAGCATGGATTTTCTGCGCCACAGCTTCGCGCAGCACTGGCACGCCGGTCATGGGCGGGTACTGGTTTTGGCCGTTCTGCATGGCCGTGGTGACCGCGTTGACCAGCTTGGGGTCGCAGTGGAAATCCGGAAAGCCCTGACCCAGGTTTACCGCATTTTTCTCCAGCGCCAGGGCGGACATGACGGTGAAAATGGTGGTGCCTACGGCTGGGAGCTTGGTTTTGAGCTGGGGGGTGCGTTCTTGGGTTTGCATGGTTATCGTGGGGTTGTAAATACAGAACTTCCGACCTTCCGGTCGCAGAGGACGCAAAAGTTACGCAGAGGATGCAAAAGGGATACCAAAAAAATAAAAGCTTAGCTTGGTCAGGGATCAAATCTAAGGTTGTAAAAGCGTTAACTGTGAATTTTATATTTCTCTGTTGTCTTCTTTTGCGTCCTTTGCGTAACTTTTGCGCCCTCTGTGTCCGGAAATTTTCTCTAAATGGCCATATTTTCACAGTTCATAGTCGTCCGCCTGCCCGCTCATCGCGCGGTCTATCAGCTTGCGGTTGAGCCGGTCACTCAGGAGTTCGGCGAAGGTGTATACAAAGTTGCGCAAATAGGCGCTGCGTTTGAAGGCGACGCGGGCGATGTTTTTACCAAACAATTGTCCAGCGGGTTTGATCACCAAGTCGTTCATCGGATCATCTTTGACCGCCATTTCGGCGACGATGCCCACGCCCAGCCCGGTGCGCACATAGGTTTTGATGACGTCCGAGTCAATGGCCTCTAATGCAATGCGCGGAGAAAGTTTTTTGGCGGCAAAGGCGGCATCAATTTTGGTGCGGCCGGTGAATGAGGGGTGGTAGGTGATGATGGGCTCTGCGGCCAAGTCTGCCAAAGTAATTTGAGTGACCTTGGCCAGCTTGTGGTCGGAGGGCATCACCAGCATGTGCTGCCATTCATAGCAGGGCAGGGTCACCAATTCAGCGTAGTCTGCTAGCGATTCAGTCGCTATACCCACCTCGGCTACTTCGTCTATCAGCATTTTGGCCACTTGGTCTGGCGTGCCTTGGTGCAGACTGACGTTGACTTTGGGGAAGGCCTCGCGCAGCTTGGCGATAGGCTGGGGCAGCACGTAGCGTGCCTGGGTGTGGGTGGTGGCAATGCTTAGGGTGCCGCTGTCTTGCAGGCTAAATTGTTCGCCAATTTTCTTGAGATTACCCACCTCGCGCATGATCAATTCGATGCTTTTGAGCACATGGGTGCCGGGCTCGGTAATGCGTTTGAGCCGCTTGCCGTGGCGCGCGAAGATTTCTACGCCCAGCTCTTCTTCCAGCTCAATAATGGCTTTGGACACGCCCGGCTGCGAGGTATGCAGCGCCTTGGCCGCCTCGGTAAGGTTCAAGTTACGCCGCGCGGCCTCTTGGACGAAGCGAAATTGGTGCAGGTTCATATCTAAATGTGGCTAAAGGTTGATTTTATTATGCCTTTAAACTTGTTTCTTGCGCAGCTTGCGGTCGAAAACTAGAGGCCTGAGTTCAGCTCAGGTCTGGGCACTTGGCTGTGCTCGCGCTGACGTCAGTTCTGTGCTTGCTCTGACGTCTGTTCTGTGCTCGCTCTGGCGCTTGGTGTGCACAGCTCCGCGGCTGTCCCCCGGCCTGCGGCCTCCTTTATGCCGCTGCGCTGTGCACACCAAGCGCCAGAGCTGCGTACTGGTTTAGTTGGCGCACGGCGGTGGATCGCCCGCCATCCGTGTGGGGGCAGACCAGGGTTGGTACGCTGCGGTGGAACACTCAGCCACTGGGCCGGAGTAGGCCAGTGGTGCATTCAGCGTAGCGGCATAAAGGAGGAGCTGTCGGCCCTAGGCCGACGCGGGGGACAGCCGCGTAGCTGAATGCACCGCTGGTCTGCTTAAGTACAAAAGCCAGCGGGAAAGATCTTCAAGAGAGCGTTCAGCCCACCGCCATCTCCGCCAACAAAGCCGTCACCCGCGCATCCTCGCCAATCGGGGCTACCACCTCAAAATGCACCAATGGATGGGCTACGCGCAATGCCTCTACAAGATCAGGCAAGTCCTTGCGTGCATGCACGCCCATACCCAAAAACATCGGCACAATGCGCACATGCAATGCACTATTTAGGCCACTAGCCCCCTGAAAGGTTGCGCAAGCAGCTATTATTTCAGTAGTGACCGTGGCCAGATCCGGCGTACACAGCTCCAGATAAGCGCAGCGCACAGGCGTGTGGGGGTGCTGGGCGGCAATGGTGCTGGCCACGGCCTCTAGCGGCGCGCGCCACAGCGGGTCGCGTGAGCCGTGGGCGAACAAAATGATGGCGTGGGGTGATGACATGGTAGAAGAGTAAAAAATAACGCTAACGCCGCAGCACCAGCCAACCAAAGGCCGCTAGCGATGCTATCGAATACAACAGGCCCGGTATGGCCGCCGATATCCACGGTTTCCAGTTGTTGATATTGCCCGCATAGCCAAACACGTTGTTCAGCAAAAAGAAGCTGATGCCGATCATCACGCCCATAAAGACATAGCCGCTGATCGAGCTGGAGCGAAAGTGCAGGTAGGCAAAGGGCAGGGCCAGCACCACCATCACGATGCAACTCAAGGGATAGAACACCTTGCGCCAAAACTCGATCTCGTAGCGCTGGGAGGTTTGGCCGTTGGCTTGCAAATGCTGGGTGTACTGGTACAGGTCAATCGTGCTCATGCGCTCGGGCTTGAGCAGGGCTACAGACACCATCTCGGCATTCAATTCCGTGGGCCAACGGAAGCTGGTGCTTGTGGTGTTGTGCTGCACGCGGGCGCTGGGGGCACCTACTTTCACGTCGTCAGAAGAGATAAAAAACTCAGTGCGCTTTACGCCTTGCAGGTTCCAGGCGGCATCTTGGCCAAACGCACCTTGCTGCGCAGAAGTGATGGACACCAACAGCCCCTTGGAGTTGAACTCAAATATTTTGATGCCGTTCATTTTTCCGCCGGTAGACAGCGTGCCCACGTTCACTGCAAAGCTGGAATATTGCTGGCGCTCTTTCAACCAGGCCCCTGTTTGACCGACGGTGATTTTGTCCAGATAAAAGGCCTTGAGCAGTTGCGCGCTGCGGGTGGTGGCGGGCGCGAGATACTCACCCACCAAAAATGTGAAAACCGTGAATAAAAGGCCCAGCATCAACAAGGTGCGCAATGCACGCCAGGGGCCCATGCCGCTGGTACGCAAAATAGTGAATTCAGAGCTTTGCGCAAAACGCGCCATCACGATAATGCTGCCTATCAGCACCGCGATGGGCATTAGCTCGTATAGGCGGTTGGGGGCCCACAGCAGGGCAAATAAAGCGGCGTGGCTCAGGCGGTAGGGTTTGGTGACATCACCCCGCCCGACATCGCTGAGTTCTTCTACCAGGTCAAAAAACGAAAACAAAGCCAGGAATGCCAGCGCCACGAAGGCGACGGTGACCAGCATTTCGCGGTGGATCAGGCGGCGTACCGTTTGCATAGATGAATGGAGTTTAATTAAAGCCGTGTCAGGTGCGCAAGGGCAGCAGGTTGCGCCAAGACCACTGGTTGCTGCGCACTATGAGCCAAGCCAGCGTCGCTGCAAACACGCCGCCGTGCAGCAGCCACATCAGCTTGGCAAAGCTCACACGTCCTGAGCTGATCCAGCCAAAGCCGATATTGAGCATGTTGTAGTAAACCAAAAAAGCCAGCAGCGCAAACACCAGGCTAAAGCCGCGCCCGGCACGCGGGTTGGTGGCGGAGACCACAATGGCCAGCAGTACCAGGTTAAATGCCGCAATAGCCAAGCCAAAGCGCCAGCTCAGCTCGGCCATCTTGGGCTTGGTGGGGCTTTTTATTAACTGGTTGGTGCGCAAGGTTTTGGTGGGCGCAGTGTCAGGCGAGTTGATGCGGTTGGTGCTGATCTTGGTGCCATACTCTTCAAACTCACTGATTTTAAGCTGCGTCTCGCCATTGTTTTGGTCCAGGCGCTGACCGTTGTTGAGGATTAAAAACTGGTCCTCTGCAATGCGCTCCAGGCGGCCGTTGCGGGCGGAGGTGATAATTTGTTTGTTGTTTTCGGTCGACGAAATAAATATATTTCGGCCGGTCTTACTCTTGGCAGCGTCGCCCACGGCTGCGCCGTCTTCCCGTTCGATAAAAAATACCCGTGACCCCGAGGCGT
>JANMTF010000100.1:0-3169 GCA_031390175.1 Polaromonas sp. | reverse complement strand
TGGATGAGTTTTTTAATCCCATCGTCGGCTACCAGCAGCTCGTGCAGGCCTACGCGGCCTTTGTAGCCGGTGTTTTTGCATTTGTCGCAGCCGCCTTTGGCGTTGACCCTGTACAGCTTAAGACTGCCGTCTTGGCCGTAGCTACTAGTCCAGCTCTCTAGCAGCAGTTGCTGCTCGCCGCCGGGGTCGGCTTGCCAAGGGGCGGTGTGGCGCAGCTCGTCACTGTATTCGGTGATAAAGCTTTTTAGCTCAGTAGAAGTGGGCGTGTACTCTTCTTTGCAGTCGCACAGGCGCTTGGCCAGGCGCTGGGCCAAGATGCCCAACAGGGCGTCGGCAAAGTTAAACGGGTCCATGCCCATGTCTAGCAGGCGGGTGATGGACTCAGGGGCGCTGTTGGTGTGCAGGGTGCTAAACACCAGGTGGCCGGTGAGGGAGGCCTCTACGCCCATGCTGACGGTTTCTTTGTCGCGGCTCTCGCCCACCATGATGATGTCGGGGTCAGCCCGCAAGAAGGCGCGCATGATGAGGGCGAAATCAATTCCGGCTTTTTTGTTGATTTGGACCTGGCGCAGGCCTTTTTGGGTAATCTCGACCGGGTCTTCAGCCGTCCAGATTTTGGTGTCGGGCGTGTTGAGGAACTTCAGAATGCTGTGCAGGGTGGTGGTTTTGCCCGAACCCGTGGGGCCGCACACATAAAACAGGCCGTAGGGTTTGCTGACGGTTTTTTCTACCTGCTCGCGGTTGTAGGTGGTAAGGCCCAGCTTTTCCAGCGGGATCGGCTCGCCGCCCGACAAAATACGCATCACCACGTCTTCCACCCCGCCCGCGCTGGGGATGGTGGCTACCCGCAGCTCAATGTCGAGCGGGCCGTATTTTTTGAACTTGATTTTGCCGTCTTGCGGCTTGCGCCGCTCAGAAATATCCAGGTCGCACATGATTTTCAGGCGCGTGACCATGGCCTGGCGGAACTGGGCAGGTACCTCGATGTAGGGCGCCAAAGTGCCGTCGATGCGAAAGCGGATGCCGGTTTTGGCTTTGCCGGGCATGGGCTCAATGTGGATGTCGGAGACCTTTTGGTTGTACGCGTCGATGATGACTTTGTTGACAAACTTGACCAGCTCATTGTCAGCAGCGGCAGACTCTAGCGCAGAGTCGTCAAAAGTGTGGTCGTCTAGCGGGGCGTTCAGGTCGGCCAGCAGCTGGTCAATCGAGCCGCCGTCGTTGCCCGCGCCAAACAGCTGGGCCAAGGTTTCTTCAAACTCGGTGTGGGTGGTGACGCGGTAGCTGAACTTGTGCAGGCGCGGGAACACCTGGGGCACTACGCGTGCGCCGCGCGTGGCCTCGGGGTCCAGGCACATGACCAGCAGTCCGTCGGGGGATTCTTCCAGCGGTATCCAGCCTTGCTCCTGGATAAAGTCGAGCTTGAGGGAGGCGTGCAGCATCTCGGAGCGGATACGGCCGGTGTTAAACGGCTCGTAGGCCACGCCAAAAAATTTGGCCAAAGACGGGCCAATTTGCGCGGGGCGTATGCGGTACTCGGCCATCAGCAGGTGTTCGACCGATTTGGCTTGCTCACGCGCACTGAGCACGCACTGCGCCAGATCCTCAGCGGTCATCACGCCTTCGGCTACCAGGCCATCGTATTTGGTGGCCTTGCGGCGCTGGCTGTCTTGCGCGCGCTGCTCACGCTGGCGAATGGCGGTGGCCAGCGTTTTGCACAACTGGGTGGCACCCTCTATCTCCAGCTCGCCAAAAGGAGCGTCGCTCTTGTTATTGATGACCTGTAGCACACCGAATGACTGCGTGCCATCCAGGATGGGCACGACCAGCATCTGCTTGGTGCGGTAGCCCGAGCGCTTGTCGACTTCTTTGAGAAAAGTCAGCTGCGGGTGAATGCGCCTGAGGCTGTCTTCATCGTACACATCGGCAATGTTGACCATCTCTTGCTTCATCGCCGCATAGCCCGCAATGCTCTGCACGCTCAGGGGCAGTTTGAGATCTTTGGCTACGTTCAGGCCGGTTTTAATTTTGGAGATGATGGAGGTTTTGTCGTCGCCGAGCGCATACACCGTCAGGCGGTCGGCGTTGAGCAGGCGGCAAATGTCCTGGCTGGACTCCAGCATGAGCTGGTCAATATTCTCAGTATCGTGAATGCGGGTGGTGACCTGCTGCAACTGGCGGTAGAACAGTACCTCAAACGTGACGCCACGTTTCTCGGGTGGGAGCACCTGCGAGTCAAAGAAAGCTTGCTCAGCGGCGGTGCGCTGCACCACGGCGTTCATAGCTCAAACTCTTGCCCAGCATCCAGCCAGCGGATGTCGTGCAGCACATCTTCCCCGGTGGCCAAGGGCTCGTCAAAGTGCTGCACCTCTTGCATGATGAGGTCGGTCTCAGCGGGCTTGGTGTGGGTGATGTAGATGGGAAAGCGCTTTTCGCGGTCGATGTTGTCCAGCTCTTCGGCCAGCACGTTGGGCGACAAATGCAAGCTGCGCTTGGCCAGCTCTTTCTCGCGGTTGCTGAATGCCGTCTCAATCACCAGCATGGCGACGTTCAAGGCGTTCACGCGGGCCCAGAAGGCGGGGTTGCGCTCGGTGTCGCCGGTAAACACCCAGTTGCCCTTGCCCGCGTTGATGGCGTAGCCCACGGCGGGCACGGTGTGCACTGCGGGCAATACCTCGATGGTTTTGCCGCCAATGTGCAATATTTGCCCAATGTGGATGGGGTGAAAGGTGAGGAAGGGCTTTTCAACAGACGGAATCTGGCTGAAGTCAGGCCAAATGGTGTTGTTGAAAATATGCTTTTGCAGCGCCGCGATGGTCTCGGGCAGGGCGTGTATGCGCAAGGGTGCGCTGCGCAGGGCGGCTACCGAGTCCAGCATCAGCGGCAGCGCTGCAATATGGTCCAGGTGCGAGTGGGTAAGCAACACGTCGTCAATGTTGCGCATCTCGTGCAGGCTAAGGTCGCCCACGCCCGTGCCTGCGTCCACCAGCAAATCGGAGTCCATCAAGAATGACGTGGTGCGGCAGTCTTTTGCAATGGCGCCTGAGCATCCCAAAACCCTTACTTTCATCGTTCAAAGTCCAATTTACTTGCTATCAAAATTCGTTGCACCGTCCCAAGTGGGGTCCATTGGCAACATACGCATAGAGGCTACACGGTCTGAGTAGAG
>JANMTF010000050.1:0-3202 GCA_031390175.1 Polaromonas sp. | reverse complement strand
CTCAACCCCTGTATTTTTGAATTTGTGTACTTGGCCAGGCCTGACTCGGAGATGGACGGTATCTCGGTCTACCAAGCGCGTTTGAACCTGGGCGAGGCACTGGCCAAACGCGTCATCTCCACCGTGCCGCCCAGCGACATCGACGTAGTCATCCCCATCCCCGAGTCATCACGCCCCAGCGCGCAGCAGCTGGCGCATTTGCTGGGTTTGCCCTACCGCGAAGGTTTTGTGAAAAACCGCTACGTCGGCCGCACCTTCATCATGCCCGGCCAGGCGGTGCGCAAAAAGTCGGTGCGCCAAAAGCTTAATACGATTAACAGTGAGTTCAAAGGCCGCAACGTGCTGCTGGTAGACGACAGCATCGTGCGCGGCACCACCAGCAAAGAGATCGTGCAAATGGCGCGCGACGCAGGCGCCCGCAAGGTCTACATGGCCAGCGCCGCGCCGCCGGTACGCTTTCCCAACGTGTATGGCATCGACATGCCCACCAGCGAAGAGCTGGTAGCGCATGGTCGCACCAACGAAGAGATTCGTCTGCTCATTGGTGCGGACGCGTTGATTTACCAAGAGGTCGATGGCATGAAGGCGGCGATTGGCAAACTGAACCCGGCGATTCAAAACTTTGATGCGAGTTGTTTTGACGGTGTGTATGTGACGGGTGACATCAATAACGACGACGTGAAGCGCATCAACGAGAATCGTGTGGGTACGCAGGACAACGAAGACGATACCTCGCGGTTGGCCTTGCCTAATCCGAGTTAGTGCCCTGTAGCGCGGAAGTCGCACTCTTCTGTGCACACTCTGGCGCCTGTTGTGCGGACGTATCTCTGTGCTCGCCCTGGCACTTGGTGTGCACAGCTGCGCGGCTGTCCCCCGGCCTGCGGCCTCCTCCTTTATGCCGCTGCGCTGTGCACACCAAGCGCCAGGGCTGCGTACTGGAATGGTTTGTAGCCATACGGTGGATCGCCAACCGCTTCGCAAGAGCAGCGTGCTGGTTTGGTTGCGGCACATCAGTTGATCGCCAACCGCTTCGCAGGAGCTGGTCGGCGGTGTACTCAGCGCAGCGGCATGAAGGAGGAGTCGCTGGCCATAGGCCAGCACGGGGGACAGCCGCGGAGCTGAGTACACCGTCGGCCTGCTCCCGTACAAGACTTAGCCAGTCCCTTTTGCGTGCCACTAACGCAACTGAAGTAGCGCCACCAGCCTGCTACCGTACAAGACTCAGCGTGCTCTGGCTCCAGCCTGAGCGTCATTCCCCAAAGCCCTCGGTTTTCCACAATCGCAGCGGCAACCATATCCGCTAGCATGGTTACACGTAACACGCAGGTGTTTGACCAGCAGACTATTCCCGGACTCCCTCCATGCCCCACATGCCCGCCTCTTCCGCGCTAGCGCGCTTTCGCGTGATCGACCTCACCCAGGTGCGCGCGGGCCCCACGGCTTGCCGCCAGTTGGCCGACTGGGGTGCTGACGTGGTGCAGGTGCAAATGCCCGAGCACATGCGCGGGGACGACACGCTGGGCGGGCAAGAAGGGTCTGACTACCAGTACACCCACCGCAACAAACGCTCCATCACGCTGAACCTTAAAGAGCCCGAAGGCATTGCGGTGCTCAAGCGCTTGATCCAAGGGGCCGACGTGGTGGTAGAGAACTTTCGCCCCGATGTGAAGTTTCGTTTAGGCATCGATTACGAAAGCCTCAAGCTAGATAACCCCGGCTTGGTGTACGCCAGCATCTCGGGCTTTGGCCAGTCCGGCCCCTTGGCTGAACGGCCTGGGTTTGACCAGATTGCACAAGGCATGGGCGGGCTGATGTCGGTCACTGGCGCAGCAGACCAAGGCCCTATGCGGGTGGGCATTCCGATAGCGGATTTGTGCGCCGGTATTTTTGCCGCGCAAGGCATTTTGGTAGCGCTGCTGGAGCGCGAAAAATCGGGGCAAGGACAGTTCTTGCACACCTCGCTTTTGGAGTCCATGGTCTACATGATGGACTTTCAAACTTCACGCTGGTTGATCGACGGCGAAGTAGCTACACAGGCGGGCAATTTCCACCCCACCAGCATTCCCACGGGCGTGTACAAGGCGCGCGATGGGTACATGAATATTGCGGTGTTTGGCTCCAAAATCTGGGAACGCTTTTGCGACATTTTGGAGTCGCCGCAATGGGTGCAGGACGAACGCTACAGCGCCAAGGCTGGGCGTTCGGTGCACCGCGATGCCTTGAACGCAGAGATCAACGCCAAGCTGGCGATGCAAGACCGCGCCTACTGGATCGAACGCCTCAACGCAGGCGGCGTGGCCTGTGGGCTGATCAACAACGTGAAAGACATGTTTGCCGAGCCGCAGATACAGCACTTGGGCATGGTGAAAGATGTGGTGTCCACCCACCTGGGCGCGCAAAAGCTGGTGGGCCAGCCCATGCAGCTAGAGCGCACACCCAGCAGCATCGCCCGCGCCGCGCCGCGCCGGGGTGAGCATACCGAAGAAATTTTGACCGAGTTGGGCCTGAAGTCTGACGACCTGGCCCGCATGAAATCGACTGGAGTGTATTGAGATGACCGCTGCCACTTATGTGTCCACTACCGAGCGTGTGCAAACCTGGCTGGACGAGACCACGCTGCACATCCGCTTTAACAACCCCGCACGGCACAACGCCCTGTCGGTAGACATGTGGGAGGCCGTGCCAGCTCTGCTATCTGTAGCAGAGAGTGATGACCGGGTGCGCCTGGTAGTGTTCTCTGGTGCGGGCGAAAAAGCCTTTGTTTCTGGCGCAGACATCTCGCAGTTTGAAGACATGCGCGCGGCCAAAGAGACCGTCACGCACTACGAGAAAATGGCCGAAACCTCGCTCATGTCGATTCTGCATTTCAGCAAACCTACGCTCGCCTGCATACGCGGCTACTGCATTGGCGGCGGCGTGAACGTGGCGATCAGCTGCGATATGCGCATAGCATCCAGCGACTCGGTGTTCTCCATTCCCGCAGCGCGTTTGGGCTTGGGCTACCGTTACTCGGCGATGAAAAATCTGGTTGATTTGATCGGCCCGGGCGCTGCGAAAGACTTGTTTTTTACCGCCCGAAAGATCGACGCGCAAGAGGCTAAAGACTTGGGCCTGGTGTCCCGAGTGTGTGCGCCCGATGCGTTGCCTGCGCTGCTGGCCGAGTACACCGCAGCCCTGGCGGCCAACGCCCCCATCACCATCC
>JANMTF010000048.1:0-15384 GCA_031390175.1 Polaromonas sp. | reverse complement strand
GCTACGTCGGTGGCTACCAGCACGCTGATGCTGCGATTGGCAAACTGCACCAGCACCTGGTCGCGCTCGCGCTGCTCCAGCTCGCCGTACAGCGCTAAGGCTTGGTAGCCTTGGGCTTGCAGGGCGGCCAGCAGGTCACGGCACTGCTGCTTGGTGTTGCAAAAGGCCAGCGTGCTCTCGGGGCGAAAGTGAGCCAGCAGTTGGCCCACCGCCAGCAGGCGTTCGCTGCTTTTGACCTCGTACCAGCGCTGCGCTATTTGGCTGCCTGCGTGTTGCAGCTCGACCTTGACGGTGAGCGGGTCGCGCATGAACTGTTGGCTCAGTTTTGCTATGCCCTCTGGATAGGTGGCGGAGAACAGCAGTGTTTGGCGCTCTTTGGGGCACTGCTTGGCTACGACGGTGATGTCGTCGACAAAGCCCATGTCGAGCATGCGGTCGGCTTCGTCCAGCACCAGGGTGTTGAGGGCGTCGAGTTTGAGGCTGCCGCGCTCCAGCAGGTCCATGATGCGGCCAGGGGTGCCTACGACGATGTGCGCGCCTTGCTCCAGGCTGGCGGTTTGGCCGCGCAGGGGCACGCCGCCGCACAGGGTCACGACCTTGATGTTTTGCTCGGCACGGGCCAGGCGGCGGATCTCGGTGGATACCTGGTCGGCCAGCTCGCGGGTGGGGCACAGCACCATGGCTTGCACGGCGAAGCGGCGTACGTTCAGGTTGGCCAGGAGAGTAAGCGCAAACGCCGCCGTTTTGCCACTACCGGTTTTGGCCTGGGCAATGATGTCTTTGCCCGCCAGCGCGGGGGGCAGGCTGGCGGCCTGGATGGGCGTCATGACCAGGTAGCCTAGCTGGGTGAGGTTGGCCAAGGCGGCGGGCGGCAGGGGGAGCTGGTCGAAGCGGGCGGCAGCGGACGATGAAGTCGAGGCGCTGGAGGAGGAGGGGGTGGGGGTAGAACGGGGAGTAGGGGTCATCGGGCCATTATCCGTGGCTTCTCACTTCGCCATACAGGTAGAGGCGCTGGGCAAGCGCTGTTACCTGTCACATTAAATGCTATATATTCAGTAGCTGCTTACGGGATATTTTATTGGGCTGCAGCCCGATTGGCATCATAAAATAGGGTGAAAAACGCTGCTTTGAGAGCTCGCAGGCGCTGCGAAAGTGGTAAATCGGCGCTCAGCGGGTAAAAAGCACTATTTTTAAGCTCCAAATAGTGCTGCAAGCCAATAGAATATCGCGTAAGCAGCTCCTAATTATGCAGCGTGCTTCGTACAAGCTACTTTATCAAATCCGGCATCCCCGCTACGATAGAGGGCAAAACTACCGGGGCCCCTATGCTGCACCAGCTAGAAACACTGGAAACCAACGAGGCGGCGCTGATCGCCGAGATGACTGACATTTTGCGCCGCAAAATGGAGCGCGACTACGCCAAGGGCGCGACCCAGCGCGACGCGCACCCCAAGGCGCTGGGCGTGCTGCGCGGCACCCTGAGTGTGGAGCCCAACCTGCCCCCAGAGCTTAAAGTAGGTGTGTTTAAAAAAGCCGTCAGCCACGCCTGCTGGGTGCGCGTGTCTAACGCCAGTGGCACGCCGCAGTCTGACGCGGTGCCCGACTTTCGCGGCATCGCCATCAAGCTGATGGCACCCGTGCTGGGCGGCAAAGTGCACGACGCGCGCACCGAAGCGCCCATAGGCCAAGACTTTGTGCTGATGAATTTGCCCACCATGCCGCTGGGCACTATCAAGCTGTTTCGGGACGCGGTGTATTACTCTATCGAACGCTCACCGCTGCTGCTGGTGCTCAAGCTGGTGCTGACCGGCCATGGCGGGGCGCTCAAGGCCCTCAAAGCTGGTCGCAGCACCCCCAGCTCGCCACTGGACCTGCGCTACTGGAGCACCACGCCCTACGCCTGGGGCGATAGCGCCACGGTCAAATACTCTTTAGTGCCCAAGTCACCCCACTACAGCCAGCCGCCCGCTGCCATGGGCGAGCACTACCTGAGCGAGGCGATGCAGGCGCACCTCACCAGCCACCCCGCCCGCTTTGACTTTTGCGTGCAACTGCGCAAGGGTGATATGCCGATAGAAAACGCAGGCAAAGAGTGGAGCGAAGCCGAGTCCCCGTTTATCAAAGTGGCCAGCTTGCGCTTTGACAAGCAGCAGTTTGCAGGCGTGAAGGAGCGCGATGATTTGGCCGAGGTGCTGTCCTTCTCGCCCGGCCATGCCCTGCCCGAGCATGCCCCGCTGGGCGGGATTAACCGGGCGCGGGTGGCGGTTTATGCGGCGCTTTCGAAGTTTCGCCACGAGCGGGATAAGCGGAAAAATATCGCTAATTAGCTAGCATTTATATAGCAACCAGATTTGAATGGGGTTGCCAATTTACTCAATTACAGTGCTGTCAAATCAATGCTTGACACATGCTTGTCATATGATGAAACTACGCTTCCTATGTTTTAACTTTGGTACATCCTTATGAAGCATTCTGCGCAGACCCCTTCCATCACAAGCCGTTTGGCCATCGCCCTTAGCTGCGCGACCGCAGTGGCCCTAGTGTCTTGCGGCGGCGATGGCCCCAAACCGTTCACCACCATCACGGGCTCGCAACCTCTCGTTGCCGGCCACAGGGGCGTGGCGGGCTATTTGCCAGAGCACACGATTGAAGGCTACAAAATGGCGATTCAAATGGGGGCTGATTTTATTGAGCCCGATTTGGTGTCCACCAAAGATGGCGAGCTGATCGCCCGGCATGAGCCCAACATTACCGCCACCACCGATGTAGAAACCCGCCCTGAGTTTGCGGCCCTCAAAACGACCCGCATGGTAGACGGCGTGGCCGAGACCGGTTGGTTTGCTACCGACTTTACCTTGGCGCAAATCAAAACCCTGTACGCCAAACAAGCCACTGCCAGCCGCGACCAGTCGTTCAACGGCAAATACCGCATACCCACCTTCCGTGAGGTACTTGACCTGGCCAAAACCGAAGGCCCCAAGGTGGGCCGCGTGATTGGCGTGTACCCCGAGACCAAGCACCCCACCTACCATGTGGATGCCAACCTCAAGCTGGAGGACCGCTTGCTGTCCATATTGTTTGACTACGGCTACACGCAAAAAGCCTCGCCGGTGATCATCCAGTCGTTTGAAGTCTCCAACCTGAAATACCTGCGCAGCAAAACCAATGTGCGCATCTTTCAGCTGGTGGACGGCGATGACTACGACTTTAAAACCGGCGCAGTCACCTTCGCCGCGCCGTTTGACCGCCCCTATGACTGGACACGCGCGGGCAAAACCGAGCTGTTTGGCTCGATGGTGACCCCTGCAGGCTTGGCCGAAATTAAAACCTACGCCGATGGCGTAGCACCCTGGAAACCTTACATCGTGCCAGTCAAAGGCCAGTTCAATGCGGCAGGCCAGATGCAAGATGTCAATGGCGATGGGGCGGTGAACTATTCTGATGCCAGCGCCCAACCGGCCACCAGCTTGATCGCCGATGCGCACAAGATTGGCTTGCAAGTGCATACCTGGACCATGCGCAACGAAGGTGGGCGGCTGGCGGCCAACTACGCAGGCGACCCGAAGAACGAATACCTGCAGTTTTACCGCGCAGGCATTGACGGCCTGTTCACCGATTTTGCAGACACCGCCGTGGCAGCGCGTGCTGCTTACCTGAAAGAGCTGGGGCGCTGAGTGAAAGGGCTGGGTGATAAGTGAAACAGCTGAGAGGCTTAAGCTTGCGTTCCATCCCCTGGCCGTGTACAGTCATTCTCCCTATCCTTTCACCTTAGCCAGGAGACTAGCCATGATCAAAGTCAGTGTGATGTACCCCAACACGCCCGGTGCCAAGTTTGACCACGACTATTACCGCGACAGCCATATGCCGATGGTCAAAAGCAAGATGGGCGCTTACCTCAAGTCCTACACGGTAGACCGAGGGCTGGCCGGTGGCACGCCCGGTGCGCCTGCTGCCTACATCAGCGCGGGGCATTTGCTGTGCGAATCGGTAGAGGCGTTTCAAGCCGGCTTTGGCCCGCATACCAAAGAAATCATGCGCGACATACCCAACTACACCGACACCACGCCCATCGTGCAGATTAGCGAAGTGGTGGTGGGCTAGGCATTTGCCAAGGCAAGCGCCCTCAACACACCCGCGAGAAGCAACGCAGCAAGGCTCCCAGCGGCACGTCCATCAACGCCGCACAGGCTTTTGCGCCTTTCTCAGGCTGCAAAGTAGTCCTCGATCACCTGCACCGCCTGCTCTACTGCGGCTGCGTCCACATCCAGGTGCGTAACAAAGCGCAGGCGGTACAGGCCGGTGGCCAAAATGCCTTGTTGCTTGAGGTGCTCTAGCAGGCCCGCGGCCTTGGCCTTGGCGGGGCCGTTCAAATCGACAAACACGATGTTGCTGTGCACCGGGTCTACGGTAGCACCATCGATCTTTTCAAACGCTGCGCCCAAGCGCTTTGCCAGCGCATGGTCGTCCGCCAGGCGCACGACGTGGTGGTCTAGCGCATACAGCGCCGCTGCCGCCAGGAAGCCCGCTTGGCGCATGCCACCGCCTGTCATTTTGCGGATGCGGTGGGCGCGTGCAATGAACTCTTTGCTGCCGCACAGGGCCGAGCCCACGGGCGCGCCCAAGCCTTTGCTGAAGCACACGCTCACGGAGTCAAAGCATTGCGCGATGCGGCGGGCCTCTGCTAAAGCGAAATCCGTTCGGGCCGAGCTTGTCGAAGTCCTCGCGAGCCCTTCGACAAGCTCAGGGCGAACGGAGGTAGGATAAAGCAACGCTGTTTGCGCCACTGCCGCGTTGAACAGCCGCGCCCCATCCAGATGCGTGGCCAAGCCTTTGCTCTTGGCGAGCTTCGTTGCAGCCTGCACATACTCAAACGGCAATAGCTTGCCGCCGATGGTGTTTTCCAGCGCCAGCAAGCGCGTTTTGGCAAAGTGCGCGTCGTCGGGTTTGATAGCGGCCTCAATATCTGCCAAGGGCAGCGAGCCATCGGCCGCATGCACCAAAGGCTGGGGCTGCACACTGCCCAGCACGGCAGCGCCACCGCCTTCCCAACGGTAGGTGTGCGCCATTTGGCCCACAATGTATTCATCCCCCCGCTGGCAGTGCGCCAAGATGCCACACAGATTGCTCTGCGTGCCCGTAGGCACAAACAGCGCCGCCTCAAAGCCCAGCATGGCAGCGATTTTGTCCTGCAGCGCGTTGACCGTCGGGTCGTCGCCAAACACATCGTCCCCCAGCTTGGCCTGCATCATGGCCGCGCGCATGGCGGGCGTGGGCTGGGTGACGGTGTCGCTGCGCAGGTCGATGGTGTGCATGGGGTGCTTTCTGGCTTTAACGTGAGGTTTCGCTGAGGGCTAGCTTAATACCAAATCCGATAAACAGCGCGCCCGCTGCCCTTTCTAGCCAATGCATGCCGCGCTGCAAGGCGGTAGTGCGCTGGCTGACCCAGGCGGCGAGGGTGACGTAGCCCAGGTTCACCGGGATGGCGTTGAGGTTAAACAGCACGCCAAGACACAAAAATGCCAGGCTGGGATGGGTCGAAGTGGAGCTGACGAACTGCGGCAGGAAGGCCAAGAAAAACAAAGCTACTTTGGGGTTGAGCACATTGGTCAAAAAACCTTGCTTGAAGATTTTTACATAGTTCTTTTGGCCACTAGCCCTTTGGAATATTGCGGGATCCGCTACGCTATCCATAGCGCTTGGATTGGCTTTGGAACTGAGCATTTGCCAGCCCACGTAGACCAAATACGCTGCACCCACCCACTTGAGCACGGTAAACGCCGTGCTTGACGCGGTGACCAATGCGCTCAAGCCCACCGTAGCCGCAGCCACATGCACAAAGCAACCGGCGGTAATGCCCGCAGCCGCCACAGCGCCCGCGCGCCAACCACTCTTGAGCGAATGCGTGACCATGTAAAACACGTCCGGGCCGGGCGTAAGGTTGAGCGCCCAACCGGCGAGGATGAAGAGCCCGATGTTTTGAATGCCTAGATCCATTTTTGTAGTGCTCGCAGGTTATTGAATACCTTTTTTGAACGCAGAGGGCGCGAAGGTTTCGCAGAGAACGCAGAAAAATACAAAAGAACAGCCAAAAAGAAAAATGAAAAAAAGAAAAATAAAAAAAAAGAAACTGGAAAACACCAGCGCTAATCTACCAATCACCAGGGAAACTCATCTAGTTTTCTTTTCTCTATTTTTTGGTATTTCTTTTTTTCTTCTTCTGCGCCCTCTGCGTAACCTTCGCGCCCTCTGCGTTCAAAAAAATCCCCTCTTCAAACCCTTCAATTCAAAAAGTTCTTCAGCATAGCGTGACCATGCTCCGTCAAGATGCTCTCCGGGTGAAACTGCACGCCCTCTACACGCACCGCGTGCGCAAAGCCTGTATGTCGCACACCCATAATTTCACCATCGTTTGTCGTGGCCGTAATGGCGAGAACGGCAGGGCAGGTAGCGCGCTCAATGGCCAGCGAGTGGTAACGGTTGACCGTGAACTGCTTGGGCAGATCTTTGAACACGCCCTCTTGTGTGGTGGTGATGACACTGGTTTTTCCATGCATCAGCTCCTTGGCCCGCACAATCGTGCCGCCAAATGCCGCGCCAATGCCTTGGTGCCCCAAGCAGACTCCCAGGATGGGCAGCTTGCCTGCGAAGTGCTGGATAACAGCGACAGAGATGCCCGCCTCGTTGGGCGAGCAGGGGCCGGGGGAGATGCACAGGCGGTCAAACTGGCCTGCTTTGAATTGCTGGTCTAGCTCTTGCACAGTCACTTCGTCATTGCGCAAAGTGGTGACTTCGGCACCTAGTTCTCCGAAGTACTGGACGATATTGAAGGTGAAGCTGTCGTAGTTATCGATCATTAGAAGTTTCATGATGCTGAGACCTTAATACGGGGATTTTTTGAACGCAGAGGGCGCGAAGGTTTCGCAGAGGGCGCAGAAGAATACAAAAAAACAGCCGAAGTTTGGTTTCGTATTTTTCATAGCTTGTTGACTAATCTGTGAATGCCTTTGACGACCGGGAAGGTGTGGAAATTGATGAGTAGACCGAGTTTTAAACCGGATACTCTGAGGTATGACAGTAGCTGCGCGCGGTGCAGCTCCGTGACGGTCTCTAGTGCTTTTAGTTGAACAATGACTTTGCCTTCAACGATGAAGTCAGCCCGATAAGCTACGCCGAGCGGCTTATCTTTGTACCAAGCTTCTACGGGTACTTCGCGTTCAAACGCCAGCTCGCGCTCGTTCAACTCCACAGCAAAGGCAGCGGCATAAGCGCTTTCAAGCAACCCCGCACCCAGTACGCGCTGAATCTCTATGGCTGCACCAATGATTTCATGAGAAAAATCATTCTCAAACTCTTCACTGTCTTTTTGGTTTTCCATTTGGTATTCCTTCTGCGCTCTCTGCGTAACCTTTGCGCCCTCTGCGTTCAAAAATTCCCCGGCTTCGGTATTCGTATTCGTATTCATTCCAGCCCCTCCTCAACCAGCTCCGCTGCCCGCAGCAGCGCGCGGGCTTTGGCTTCGGTTTCTTTCCACTCCATCTCTGGCACCGAGTCCGCCACAATGCCCGCTGCTGCCTGCACGTACAGCGTGCCGTCTTTGACGATGCCGGTGCGAATCGCTATCGCAATGTCCATGTCGCCTGCAAAGCTCAGATACCCGCAGGCCCCGCCGTAGATGCCGCGTTTGGTGGGCTCTAGCTGGTCTATCACTTCCATCGCATGCACCTTGGGCGCGCCGGTGAGCGTGCCTGCGGGGAAGGTGGCTTTGAGCACGTCCATGCTGCTCATGCCGTCTTTCAAAATACCTTCGACATTGCTGACGATGTGCATGACGTGGCTGTAGCGCTCTACCTGGAAGGCTTCGGTTACCTTCACGCTGCCGATTTTGGCGATGCGGCCAATGTCGTTACGGGCCAGGTCGATCAGCATCACATGCTCGGCACGCTCTTTGGGGTCGGCCAGCAGGTCGATTTCAGTGGCTTTGTCGGCCTCGGGTGTAGAGGCGCGGGGGCGAGTGCCTGCCAGGGGTCTTATCGTGATCTTTTGTTGTTTGTCAGCGGTGATTTCTTGTCTTACCAAGATCTCCGGCGATGCCCCTACGATGTGAAAATCCCCCATATGGTAGTAGTACATATAGGGCGACGGATTCAACGAGCGCAGCGCGCGGTACAACGACAACGGCGACTCGGTAAAGCGTTTCTTGATACGCTGCCCCACCTGCACCTGCATAAAGTCACCGGCCTCAATCAACTCTTTGGCACGCGCGGCGGCCTTCAAATAATCCGCCTTGGCAAACTCGCGCTCTATCGGGTAGTCTTGCGACTGCTTCACCACCGGCGCGGTCACGCTGTAGCGCAGCAGGTCTTTCAACTCGCGCAGGCGCTTCTTGGCTTGCGAGTAGGCCTCGGGTTTAGACGGGTCGGCATAGACAATCAGGTAGAGCTTGCCAGAGAGGTTATCGATCACCGCCAGCTCTTCGCACAGCAGCAGCATGATGTCGGGGCAGCCCAGAGTGTCGGGCGGGCAAGATTTCTCTAACTTTTTCTCGATGTAGCGCACGGTGTCGTAGCCAAAGTAGCCCGCCAGGCCGCCACAAAAGCGCGGCAGACCGGGGCGTAGCGCTACTTTGAACTGCGCTTGGAATGCCTCAATGGCATCTAGCGGGTTGCCGGGAATGGTCTCTACCAGTTTGCCGTCGGTCAGCACCTCGGTTTTGGCATCCGCGCCAAAGCCGCTGGCTTGCAGCACGGTACGGGCAGGCAGGCCGATAAAGCTGTAGCGGCCAAAGCGTTCGCCGCCGACGACGGATTCGAGCAAAAAGCTGTGTTTGCCTTGGTTTTTGCTGTGCGCCAGCTTGAGGTACAGCGAGAGCGGAGTCTCCAGGTCAGCAAAGGCTTCCGCCACTAACGGGATGCGGTTGAAGCCCTCGGCTTGCAGGCTTTTGAATTCAAGTTCGGTGATCATGGGGGGGTCCTTTTACGGGGCCATGGCGCTCAAGATGGGCCGTGACAGTGTTCATTCAACGGTGCTTGACAGACAAGCGCAGGGCGCGGCGGAGCAGCGCGGTCAATAGATTTAGACTGGCCTACGCCACAGCCAAGCTCCCCGGCTCGTAGAGAGCCTGGCAAGCGTTTTGAGGTATCGACACAACATGAACATAACGCTTAGTGTAGCAAATCACACAACCCGACCCTAAAGCTGACCCTAAAGCTGTACTCTTGTTTTACGCCATTTCTTCGTCATTTATTTGTCACAAATAGATCATAATTGACACTATTTAACAAAGTTGCTTAGAGGTTTGCTAATGAAATTAAATAATTTTTCTCAAAAATGCCGCAGTCTGTGCCTGATGGCGTCGCTATGCTTTCTTCAAAGCGCAGCCAGCGCTACGCCCACCGAGCTGGCAGGTGTGCAGTACGCAGACACTGCCGAGCTACGCGGTAGCAAGCTGGTGCTGAACGGCGCGGGCATTCGCTACAAGGCGGTGTTTAAGGTGTACACCGCTGGCTTGTATCTGGGCAAAAAAGCCAGCACACCGCAAGAGGTGTTTAGCCAAGGTGGCAGCAAGCGCTTGAGCCTAACCATGCTGCGCGATATTGACGCCTCAGAGCTAGGCAAGCTGTTTATCCACGGAGTGGAGGACAATATACCGCGCTCTGAATCCATACGTATAGTGCCCTCCATGATGCGCATGAGCCAGGTTTTTTCCGACTACAAAAATTTGAAAACTGGTGATACGGTGACGATTGATTGGCTGCCAGGCGCAGGCACCGTCATCAGTATCAAGGGCAAGGTGTATGGTGAGCCGTTCAAAGAGCCTGAGTTTTTCAATGGCTTGCTGAGTATCTGGCTGGGCAAATCGCCAGCCGACTGGAAGCTCAAAGAAGCCTTGCTGGGCCAGAAGGCGCAGGCTACAAATTTGAATTGACGCACTGCTCTTGCGGCGAGCTTGGGCAGTCTCAATCGGGACTAAGAAGCCTTGATAACCGTATAAACCCTGTAATACGCAAAGCCTTTTGCCCGCATACTTTTCTCCAGTTGCTTGCCATCGTGGCGAGTCTTTACAGGGGATAAAACCTATGGCCAGCCGTCAAAAATGCGTACTTTTGTCGCTGTCTTTGGCCCTGTGCATCGCCATGGGCAGCGCGTCAGCACAGATCACTATTGCAGGGATCAAGTACGAACCTGAAGTGACCTTGGGAGGCCAGAAACTACTGCTCAACGGCATCGGCGTGCGGTTCCGTGCTGTCTTCAAAGTGTATGCCGCCGGCCTGTACACGCCAGTGAAAATCACCCAAAACGAAGACGTGATTAAAGCCAGCACCACCAGTCGCATGCATTTGGTGGCACTTCGCGATGTAGGAGGCGAGGAATTTGGAAAACTTTTTGTACGCGGCATGGAGGCCAACGCGACGCGCGAGGAGTTTGCAAAGTCCATCACTTCGGTGGTGCGGATGGGGCAAATATTCTCCGATGCCAAACAGTTCAAGCAGGGCGATGTGATTTTGATGGATTACGTGCCAGGCAGCGGTACCGTCATTAGCCACAAAGGCAAGCAATTGGGCGACGCCTTCAAAGAAGCCGATTTTCACTCTTTGCTGATGAAAATTTGGTTTGGCCCCAAACCCGTAGATGAAGCATTGCGCGGCGCTCTGCTGGGCCAAAAAACTACCGCCAATACCAACGTGAACTAGAGCAGTTGATTGGCTAGCTGAGCCATAGAGGCGATGTGTGCCATTGCTTTGACCTCGCGGATGTCTGCACCATGGTTGTAGCCATAAGTGACCAACACCACCGGGCAACCCGCAGCGTGCGCGGCCTGCGCGTCGTTCTCGCTGTCACCGACCATCAACGTATGCCCGGGTAGGCTGCCCAGCGCCTCGCAGGTTTTCAGGAGCGGCAGTGGGTCAGGCTTTTTGCGGGCAAACGCGTCGCCGCCAAACACATGGCTAAAGTAGCCGTCCAGCCCTTTGGCTTTGAGCAGGGGCAGCGCAAACGCGGTGGGCTTGTTGGTCAGGCAGGCCAGCTTAAGGCCTGCGTTTTGCAACCGTTGCAAGCCCTGCACTACGCCTGGATACACTTGGCTGGCTTGGCCGTTAACTTCCAGATAATGCGCTTGGTAGCGGGTGAAAGCATCATCAAATACTATGTTTTTAGTAGCTGCTTCCGCAACAATTTGGTGGGCTGCAGGCCGTTTTGATACAAAATCCAAGGTGCTTTGTATCAAATGCTCACTGCCTTTGCCTACGGTGTGCTCGATAAAGCTTCGCTCCACCGCAGCGTGGCCAAAATCGGCCAGCATCAAGTTAAGCGCCACCTCAAAATCGCCCAAGGTGTCGATCATGGTGCCGTCCAGATCGACGATGGCGGCGTGAAATTTCTGTGCCATACCGTGGCGCTCGGCTTAACGCAAGGCCGCACGCATCTGCTCGACCACCGCCTTGTAATCCGGCTTGCCAAATATCGCGCTGCCTGCCACAAAGGTATCGGCCCCGGCATCGGCCACGCGGCGGATGTTGTCGGCCTTGATGCCGCCATCGACTTCCAGGCGGATGTCTTTGCCGCTGGCGTCGATGCGTTTGCGAATCGCCTCGATCTTGCGCAGGGCACTGTCGATGAAGCTCTGGCCGCCAAACCCGGGGTTCACGCTCATCACCATGATCAGGTCAATATCATTAATCACCCAGTCCAGCACATCCAGTGGTTCGGCGGGGTTAAACACCAGGCCGGGTTGGCAGCCAGCGGCGCGAATGGCCTGGATGCTGCGGTGCACATGGCCGCTGGCATCGGGGTGAAAGCTGATGATGTCGGCCCCGGCCTTGGCAAAGGCTTCGGCCAGCGCGTCGACCGGTTGCACCATCAGGTGCACGTCCATGGGCACGGCGGTGCCATCAGCCGTTTTGGCATGCGGCTTGATGGCCTGGCAGATCATCGGGCCGAAAGTGAGGTTGGGCACGTAATGGTTGTCCATCACGTCAAAGTGGATCCAGTCTGCGCCTGCGGCAATGACGTTTTTGACCTCGTCGCCCAAACGGGCAAAGTCAGCGGCGAGGATGGAGGGAGCGATGCGGAAAGTAGGGCGTGACATAAAGGGTGGCGTACAGTTGAAAAGAAGGTAAAAAGGTGCGCTCTAGCGTGGTGACGGGCACGGGCGCTTGGACGGGCGGCTAGGCTGCAGCACGTATTTTCTCACTGCCACGGCTACCGCGCCGCCTGGCGAAATTTTTCCATACGTTCTTCGTCCGCTGGATGGGACGAAATGATGGAGATGCCCAGCGGGGTGGATTTGTCTTTGGTTTTTTGCTCCGCCCGCATGGTCTCAAAAAATTTCACCATCACCAGCGGCGAGATGCGGTTGGCCTGCATGAAGCGGATGGCGTGGGCATCGGCTTCGCGTTCGGCATCGCGGCTGTAGGCTGCGCCGCCCAGCAGCAAGGGTGCGGTGGTGATCAGGCTGCCGTAATCGCCAAAGGCGATCGACAAAACCCCTTGCAACACACTCAGTTGCACCAGCTGGCGCATGCCGTGGCGCAGGGTCACGTGGCCTATCTCGTGGCCCAGCACGCCCAGCACCACAGAGTCATCGTTCACCAGCTTGACCAGTTCATCGGTCAGCACCATGGTGCCCCCGGGCAGGGCAAACGCGTTGGGGCCAATTTTGGACTTGCGAAACTCCAGCCGGTAGGTGGGCACGCCTTGCGGGTAGGCAGCCTGCATGGCTGCGCCAAAGCGCTCGCGCAGACGGGTTTGGGTCTCCAGCGGCAGTTGGCTGGGCTGCATCCAGCTGCCGTCAATCTGCGCCAAAGCATTGCGGCCCAGCGCCTCGTCTACCGACAGCGGTACCCACGCGGCAATAGTGCGCGCAGCCGCCGGCAGGCCCCATTGGTAGGCGGCGGCCATGAGGCACATTACCATGGCCAAGGCGGCCAGCACGCCGCGCCAGCTTTGCTGCGCGCGCACCACCCAGCTCTCGGCCTGGGGCAGGTGGGCTGCGGCCCACGCGTCGTACGCGGCCGCATCGTCGGCATGCAGCTGGCCACCGTCTGGCAGCTCTATCATGCGCGCACCGTGCTTGGTACGCTCGGGCCAACGGATGCGCTTGACGGGTATCTCGTGTATTAAAACGCCGTCTTGCCCACTATTCAATTGTGCAAAAAGCTCTGTAATTGATAGCGTGACGGGTACAGATTTGCTGCTGCGGCCGTCAAAATAGCGCATCCCAAGAGCGTTGGCCGGCAGCGGGGCGCAGGGGCTTGCCACGCTCACATCCCCACGTCCAGGCCAAAGATATCTGCGGCCATGTCGCCGGTGGCGTCGTTTTCGCGTTTGCGGGCGGCGTCGGTCAAGGTGTTCAAGTCAACCCGTGCTTTCAGGGCCATGGCCTCGATCTGCATACGCTTGGTGGCTACTACGGCAAACGGCCAGTACATGCCCATGGTGAGCATGATCAAAAGATAATTTTTAAACTGCAAGCCCATAAAACTGCGTGCACGCAGCTCGCTCTTAAAGCGAAAGTAGCGGCTGCCCGTACGCGACCAGAGCAGGTTTTGCATGCGCGCAGTAAAAAACGCCCGGGGTGCAACATTAACGGCCACCAAAAAAGCCAACAACAAAGGAAACAGCGCAAACACTGCACCCAAACCCTGTTTGGAGCTGCCGCCTAAAAATAGGGCCGGAACCAGCAGTGCTGCTGCGACGCCAAACAGCGCGCCCAAGCCCAACACCACCAAGGCGGTCGTGCCAAACACTTTGTAGGTGTCCCATGCGCCGCTGCGGTACTCGCTTTTCAGTGCGCCCCAAGCGTAATGGTTGTGTTGGTAGCGCTTTAATCGCCAAAAGAAATACGGCAACAGACAGGCCAATGCCAGTATCGTCAGGCCGCCGCCCGCAGCAGCGGCCGTACTGATGGCGCTGTGGGGCTTAGGTGTGTCATCGGCAAAACCCAAAATCGCGCCAGGCAAGAGAAACAGCGCTGCGGGTGGCACCAAGCACATGTACGGCTCGGCCCAGCCCGTATCTGCAAACCGAAACCGCATGCCGCGCCAACTGGTGTTGGCCAGACGAAACTTCATCGACGCACGAAACAGCAAGGGCCAAACGGCCAGCAGCGCCACCAAGGCCACCAGTCCCGCCACAGGCGCAATTTGCGCCGCTTGAGAATAGACTACGAAGAACACGCCCACAATGGCGGTGCCGCGCAGCATCTTCTTAGGATCGCCATGGAAATCCAGCGCGTGGTCGTCAATACGGGTGTTACTGTAGAAATATTTGATCCGGCGCACCTTGGCCCAAGGCAGGTAAATGCCCAGGGTGACGAAGATCAACAACAGATTGACAATCCAAATACGAAAATATTCCGACCCCGTGGCGCTAAATTGCAACGGGTAGGTGTCTATGGTGGTCAGTGGCAACGGTGCGCTCAGTGGGCTATTGCCCTGCTGCAGGGGCACGGCTGCGGTAGTGCGGGTCGGTATATTCATGGTTTTGCCTCTTCTGCGATCCCCTAGCCTCGCATTTTGTAATTAAATGTGCTTCATTATGGTTCGTCTTATTGCACATAGTCTCGCTGTGAATGCCCTAAAATGAAATAAAGCATAACCCATAACCCAATAGAAGCAGCCTCACCATGAAACTCATCGGAGCAGTTACCAGCCCTTACGCACGTAAAGTGCGCATCGTCATGTCAGAGAAAAAGCTTGACTTTCAGTTTGTTGCAGAAGACGTGTGGTCAGCCACCAGCACCATCAGCGAATCCAACCCGCTGGGCAAAGTGCCTTGCCTGGTGATGGAAGGCGGCGAAGCGGTGTTTGACTCGCGCGTGATTGTGGAATACCTGGACACCCTGTCGCCAGTGGGCAAACTCATCCCAGCGCAGGGCCGCGAGCGGGCAGAAGTCAAAACCTGGGAAGCCCTGGCCGACGGCCTGATGGATGCGGCCCTTGCGGCGCGCATGGAGGCTATTTTCTAAGGCCGCACCAAGGCTCAGCGCAGCCAGGCCTGGATAGACCGCCAAATGGGCAAAATCAGCGCCGTGCTGGAAGCCATGAGCACCGGCCTGGCCGACAAACCGTACTGCAGCGGCGTGCATTTCAGCCTGTCAGACGTGGCTGTCGGTTGCGCGCTGGGGTATTTGGACTATCGCTTCCCGGAGGTCACCTGGCGCAGCAGCTATGCCAACCTGGCCAAACTGCAAGACAAACTGGCGCTGCGGCCCAGTTTTATCGAAACCGCGCCAAATTAGGCTGTTTTAGCTGTTTTTTGGCCGTTTTTAGGAGTCAAATCGTGCTCCAGCCCAATAAATACGGGCGCAAGCAGCTCCTAAAATAATAGCGATTGATGAGCCAGCATGCAGCTCACAAGCCGGTAAATTTGCGAATCAGCGGAAAG
>JANMTF010000046.1:0-15526 GCA_031390175.1 Polaromonas sp. | reverse complement strand
CGTCTGAACGCCCCGTACACACAGAAACTCATTGATTTTTGCTCACATCATGACAAACGAGAGCCTTTGCATTGTTGGCCTGGCTGCTTTTGCGCGGAGTCGTTTTGTACGGGATCCTTTTGTACGAGATCCTTTTGTACGAGATCCTTTTGTACGTTATCGGGCCGGCGGTGCACTCAGCTACGCGGCTGTCCCCCCGACTCCTCCTTTGTGCCGCTACGCTGAGTGCACCACCGACCTGATCTTGCAAGCATGGTGGGCGCTCCATCTTCGCAGTTCAAGCATGCTTGGCCACCTGATTTCTGGCACCAGCGAGCACCTGGTTCGCCACTCCCCTGCGCACCGTGAATTTTTAAGCAACCCATAAATACGCATCTCTGTCCAAATCAACCAATTTTTAACCAAGGAGCACACCATGAAAATCATCGTTTTTGGCGGCGCAGGCCTACTGGGCCGCGCCATTGCCACCGAGCTGCGCAGCCACGGCCACCAGGTCGTTACCGCAGGGCGCACAGGCTGCGACGTGGTGGTGGACTACCGCTTTGACAACACGCCCGAGCTGTTTGCTGACCTGGTGCGCGGGGCCGACATCGTGGTCAACGCGGTGGGTATTTTGATAGCGCGCGCAGACAACGCCTTTGCTGCGGTGCACGTCGCCGCGCCCACCGCGTTGTTCAAAGCCTGCGCCGCCGAGCGCGTAGCCCGCATTGTGCACATCTCCAGCCTGGGCGTGGGCACCGGCATTGCAGGCGACTACATGGCCAGCAAACTTGCGGCTGAACAAACCCTGCAAGCAGGCAGTGTCGACTACGCCATCGTGCGCCCCGCCCTGCTGGTAGATGCACAGTGCCCCAGCACCCTTTTGTTCCAATGGCTGACCAAGCTGCCCCTCATCGCCCTGCCTGGCCTGCTGCACCCCGGCGCATCGCTCGTGGCCCCCATCCAGGTGCAAGACGTGGCCGAGGCTGTGACCCGCATATGCGAACACCCCAAAGCCCTGCGCCGCACCATCGCACTGGCCGGGCCCGAGGTGATGACTTACAAAACCATGCTGCGGCGCTACCGCGAGGCAGCAGGCAAAGGCACGGTGTTGTGGTTGCCCCTGCCTTGGTGGCTGATGAAAGCCACCGCCCTGCTAGCAGCGCATTTGCCCCAAAGTGTCTTCAGTATCGACACCATGCGCATGCTGCAAGCAGGCAGCGTGCCCCAGAGCAACGAGGCTTTGTATTGGCTGCGCCATATGCCGAAACAGGCTGTAGCCCAACAGAATATTGCGGGAGCAGCTATGAATAGTGCAGTAGTTTAAAAAGGGGGCCGTATGCAAAACACCACTATCGCCCTTCCCAACGCATCAGGTCCAACCTCTTTAGACAAGCTCAGGCAAGATCAAAGCAGCACGCATAATTTGCGCGACTACTACCGCGAAGTGGCCAGCGATTACGTAGCCTGGAGCAGCAACCTCACCATGCACTTTGGCTACTGCGCTTGGGGTATGAACCCCTTTAAACGCGAGCCGATGCTGGAGCGCATGAGCCATGAGGTGCTCCAGCGGCTGCAGTTGCCAGCACACACCGCCTTGGTTGCTGACCTAGGCTGCGGCGCAGGAGCTACCGCCAGGCATTTGGCCAGCCATCTGCCGGGCTCGCACATCGACGCCGTCACTTGCGTGCCCGAGCAAATTACGCAAGGCATGGCGCTCAATGCGCATTGGATTGGCGACAACCGCATGCCAGCCCAGAGCGTGCAGTTTCACTGCACAGACTACCTTGCCACCGGCCTTACCAGCCAGCAGTACGATGGCGTGTATGCCTTAGAGAGCGATTGCCATTGCCCAGGCGCAGGCAAACAAGCCCTGCTGCACGAAGCCGCTCGTTTGCTGAAAAGCGGTGGGCGTTTGGTGATAGCCGACGCCATGCTGCGGGACGACAAAGCTATTTGCACGCCCGTGGCTATAGCGTACCGCAGCATGTGCCGCAACTGGGCGCTTACCGAGCTGGCCGAATGCAGCGCACTTCGGCTCCAGCTAGACCGTAGCGGCTTTATCGACATTCGCTTTGAAGAAATCGGCTGGAACATCGCCCCCAGTGCTTTCCACATCCCCATTTTTGCCACGCGGTTTACCTTAGCTGCTCTGTGGCGCAGCAAAGGCCGCTTGGTGGGCTGGCGCTGGCGGCACATCCTGGCCAGCTACTGCTCGCTGCTGGTGGGCTTGTGGCGACCCCGCTTTGGCTACTACCTGGTCAGCGCCCGCAAGGCGTGATAGCCACACGCCATTTCAAGATGCATATCAGCCTGTAGGCCAATAGAATGATGCGGAAGAAGCTATTAAAATAGCAGCGATTTGAAACTGTTGAGCACGGAAAACTCAAGCACAAAATGCGCCGCCACGGTTTTGAACTCATGGAAATTTTGGTGAAATTTATCCATTCAGCGGGACGTACTGGCTATTTCGCACACCGCAGCTCATGTAATATCAGCAGCTAAAGGGTGTGACCCGATCTAATAAAGATAACTAGGAGTGCGGGATGACAATTATCTGGGCTATTTTTTGGGGTGCAGTCCTGGGGTCGTTTTGGCCGGGGCATGGTGACTTTGCTACCTATTTCGGGGGATTTCTCGGTATTTTTGCAGGGCTGACTTTGCGCTTTGTGATCAACATGCAGATCCAGCAGAACCAAGCTGACGTGCGCGCGCAGGTTGCCAAGCAAGTGGCGCAAGAATTGGCCAAGATAGCGCAGCAGCGCGCTGCTGCGCCTGCTACCCCGCCAGAGGGCTTAGCGGCAAACCAAGCAGTAGCAGCCAGCCCTGCAACCGACGTGGATGCGGCTGCCTACGCCCGCAACCAAGCGGCCCGCGCTGCATCGACTGTGCAGCCAAGCTCTGCGCAAGCAAGCGAGGCAGCCGAGGATGCCCCGTTTTGGAAAGACGAGAGGTCTCGCGCGAACGCCACACTTGCGGCCACTGCGGCCCAGCCTTCACTGGCAACACAGACTGCCCCATCTGCCAATGGCATTGCCGCCAAAGCACCTGTAGCCCTGGCGCAGCCCAATGCTGCTCAGCTGGCTTTGAAGGCCGCGAAAGACTGGTTTATGGGCGGCAACACGATCGTGCGCGTGGGCTTGGTTATTTTGTTTATTGGTTTGTCATTTTTAGCCCGCTATGCGGCGGCTTCTGGCCTGCTACCAGTAGAGCTGCGCTTGGCAGTGATAGGCGCGGTGGGCATTGCCCTGCTATCCATTGGCTTTAAAAAACGCAGCGACAAACCGGGCTTTGCCTTAGCGCTGCAAGGCGCTGGCGTGGCAGTGATGTACCTGACGGTGTTTGCCGCTTTCAAGCTCTACGGCATGTTGCCTGCGCTGATGGCGTTTGGGCTGATGTTGGTGGTGTGCGCTTTAAGCTGTGCGTTGGCGCTACTGCAAAACTCCCGCGCGTTGGCCATGGTTGCGTTTGCCGGTGGCTTTGCAGTGCCTATTTTGCTGTCCACAGGCCAAGGTAGTCATATCGGTTTGTTCAGTTACTACATGGTGCTGAACCTGGCTATTTTGTACATCGCCCACAAGCGCTCGTGGCGTATGTTGAACTTACTGGGTTTTATGGCCACCTTTGGTGTGGCCACGGCCTGGGGAGCACTTAAATTTATACCCGACCAATATGCCACCACACAGCCATTTTTAATTGGCTTTTGGCTTATCTACGTTGCCACTGCCATTTTGTATGCACGCAATACCCCCACCAAGTTGGGCAATGCGGTAGACAGCACCTTGGTGTTTGGCACGCCACTGGTGGCCTTTGGGCTGCAGGTGGGGCTGGCACGGCAGTTTGAACTGGGCACGGCTTTCTCGGCCCTGGGCTTTGGTGCTGTGTATCTGATACTGGCCACATGGCTGTCACGCCGTGCGCAAGACAGTTACCGTTTATTGACCGAGTGTTTTATTGCACTAGGCGTAGGTTTTGCCACGCTGGCTGTGCCGCTGGCGCTGGATGCGCAGTGGACATCCGCTGTGTGGGCGCTAGAGGGCGCTGCTGCGTTTTGGGTGGGTATGCGCCAAGCACGCTGGATGCCGCGCGCTTTTGGTTTGCTGCTGCAGGCCGTCGCGGCGGTAGCGTTTATCACCGGCGTGGGTGGCAATACTTCGGCACTGCCATTGCTCAACCCGGCTTTCATGGGTGCCATGTTGATCGCCTTGCCTGCGCTGTTGATTGCATGGTGGCTGCGCCAAAGCCTGCCGCACAGCGGGTCGCGTTGGGCTACGGTGTACGCCAGCGCGGAGGCACAGTTGCCTAGCCCCGTGTATGTATATGGCTTTGTGTGGTGGTGCGCTGCGCTGCTGCTGGAGATCGGCCGCAGTACGCCCGCCAAAGAAATGGCCGCGTCGTATGTGCCGGTGTTTGCGCAAAGCACGGCGCAGTTACTGGGTATGCTGGCGGTAGTGCTCAGCATGCTGGCGTCGCAGCGCCTGGGTATTGTGAAAAACTGGGCTGTGGCTACTTGGCCTAGCCTCGCTTCGCTGGTGGTGATGCTGGCAACGTTTCTGGCGCAGCTAGAGACAGGCAGCCGCGTGCTGCACACGCCAGCATGGATCGTTTGGCCTATGGTGCTCGGCTTGCATTACTGGATGCTGCGTGTTGGCGACCATCTGCATGCTGCAAAAGGCAGCATGCTTGAACGCCTAAACCACTTTCTGCACGTAGGCAGTGTGTGGCTTATCACCTTGCTGCTGGCAGATGTGTTGTGGTTCTGGATTGGCAAGGGCGATTTGTGGCGTACCGCATGGGCCAGCGTCGTAGTGCTCATCAGCGGCATTGGCGTGCTCATGGCGCTGTCGCTTTGGGCAGGCAAGGCTAATCAAAAGTCCGCTGCTGCACGTTTTAGTTGGCCGCTTAACCCGCATGCCACTGCCTACTTTTGGTCTGCTGCCATTCCGCTGGCGGTGTTGGTGTTTGCAGGTGCGTTGGCGGTGTCGGTGTCGTCCGCTGGCCGCACCGCACCGCTTCCGTACATTCCACTGCTTAACCCGACAGACTTGACAATTGCTTTGGCGCTAGGCGCACTGGTGTTTTGGCGACGCGCCGTCACCAGCGCTGTGCCCATGCCTGCGGGGGCAGTTGGGCTGAACAGCCCGCGTGCCTGGATAGCGCTAGCGGCATTGGCGTTTATTGCAGTCAACACGGTGTGGTTGCGTGTGGCACACCATTTCTTCGGGGTTCACTGGAACGTTTCAGCGCTCTTTCACAGCTTTGTGGTGCAAACCGGCTACGCTATTTTGTGGACGCTGCTAGCCCTGAGCTTGATGGTAGCAGCCGGGCGGCGCATGCTTCGCCCACTCTGGCTGGTGGGTGCTGGTTTGCTGGGCGTGGTGGTGCTCAAACTGCTGGTGATTGACCTGTCCAACGCTGGTGGGGCGGAGCGCATCATCGCGTTTATCGCCGTGGGTGTACTGATGCTGGTGGTGGGCTACTTTGCACCTCTGCCGCCGAAAACGGTTGCCCCGGCAAGCGATGCAACGCCACATGCGACGCAAGGCGCAACGCCTAAAGCACCCCATAGCGCAACTGCCAAAACAACCCGTCCACCCCCCGTCAGCGAGGCCTCAAGATGAACTTATCCAACACCCACCGTGCAGCCATGGTGCGCACAACTTGGCTGCTAGCTGGCGGCATGGCCATAGCGTTAACCGTCTCTAACGCCTGGGCTGCATCAGATGCCAATAGCGCAGCTTCGTATGCATTGCGCGCACCTTTGGCTTTAGGCGGCGACGCACCCCTGCAGCGTTTGGTATTGCCTGCGCAAGCCTTGGTGCGCTTGCAAAGTGCGGGCTATAGCGACGTGCGTATTTTCAACGCCCAAGGCCAGCCCGTGCCCATGGCACTGGCACCTGTAGCTGCGCAAACCCAAACCCAAAACCAGCAAGTCAATTTGCCTGCCTACCCCATCTTCGGCGCATCAGGCAGTATGGGCATGGACGGCATGCAACTGCGCATTGAAGAAAAGCAAGGTCAACGCACAGTGCACATTGACACCGCCAGCGCGCCCACTGCGGCTACAGCTAAAAACATCATTGGCGTGCTGTTAGACGCCCGCACTGTGACATCCCCCGTGGTAGCTATGGTGCTAGATGCAGATCTACCGGCAGGCCAGCCCGTTACCTTTGAGGTGCATGCCAGCAAAGATCTGAAAAACTGGCGCAGTGTTGCGGACACTGTGCTGTACCGCACTGCGGATGCAACCGATGCCAGCGCCAGCAAGCTAGGCACCGAGCGCATGCAGTTTCCCAGCAGCGAGCTGAAAGACCATTACCTGCGCATTACATGGCAAGGCACTACCGATGCGGCAGCCGCCCTAGCGGTGCGTGGTGCCACACTCACTACATCGCAAAGCACCAGCAGCAATCCGCGCGTCAGCGCTGCCATTGCGCTGCCCACACTTACCCAAGCTCATGAGCTGAGCTTTGCACTGCCATTTAGCACGCCATTGGCAGCGCTAAAAATAAAACTGCAAGGCAGCAATGTGCTGATACCGGTGCGCGTGTTGGGCCGCAACGATCGCAACCAAGCGTGGGCCAGCATCGGCAGCACGGTGCTGTTCAACTTGACAACCCATGGCAAAGAGCAAAGTAACCCCCCAGTGGAGCTGGGTGGCGTAGCCTACCGCGAAATCAAAATTGAAGCGGACAAAAAGACCACGGGCTTTGCGGCATTGCCCGAGGTCGCTGCGCAGTTTGAGCCAACGCAAGTGGTTTTTTTAGCCAGCGGCAATGCGCCCTTTAGCTTGGCGGTAGGTTTGGCGGATGCCGTCAGCGCTTATTTGCCCTTGGTCAGCCTGATGCCTGGCTACCAAATCGGCCAAGAAAATGCCTTACCCGCAGCCCGTGCCGATATCAGCACCGCTGCTGTGGCTGCAGGCCCTGCAGCCGTGGCGCAAGCTACCAGTGACGCACCGCCCACGCGTAGCCTGGTGCTGTGGGGCGTGCTGTTGGCAGGTGTGCTTGCCTTGGGTTTGATGGTCTGGGCGCTGATGAAGTCAGGCAGGAGGTCTGCCGGGCAAGTGGAATAATATGGCAAATCAACCTGCAAACAAACAGAGTATTGCGGGAGCAGCTATAAAATATATAGTGCTAAATTTTAGCAAAAAGAGCAAATTCTAGGTGTATAACCTAGGCTCCCCGATACGTCAGAACCCAACTAAGCGCCTAGCGCGCTACAACATCAAGGAGCACGCACCATGGGCGCGCAGTGGAAAGCAAAAGGCAAGGAACTGGCAGCTAACGCCAGAGGCAAGCTGTTTGGCCGTTTGGCCAAAGACATCATGGTCGCCGCGCGCAACGGGGCCGACCCGGCGTCCAACTCGCGCCTGCGACTGGTGGTAGAGCAGGCCCGCAAAGTATCCATGCCCAAAGACACACTAGACCGCGCCATCAAAAAAGGCGCGGGCCTGACGGGTGAATCCGTGAGCTTTGAACATGTGATCTACGAAGGCTTTGCCCCACACCAGGTGGCTGTGATGGTCGAATGCCTGACCGACAACGTCAAGCGCACCGCCCCCGAGATGCGGGTGCTGTTTCGCAAAGGCCAGCTGGGTGCCTCAGGCTCGGTGTCGTGGGATTTTGACCACTTGGGGCTCATCGAGGCCGAACCCGCAGCACCCGGCGCTGATCCAGATACCGCCGCTATCGAAGCCGGGGCGCAAGATCTGGAAGCGGTTGAAAGCAGCGACGAAGACCACCCGGTAAAAGCTGGCACCACCTTGTTCTATACTGACCCCGCCGAGCTAGACTTGGTCAGCCGCGCCCTGCCCGCCCATGGCTTTACCGTGCTGTCTGCAAAGCTAGGCTACAAGTCTAAAAACCCGGTCAATCCGGCCAATTTAAGTGCTGCAGCGTTAGAAGAAGTCGAAGCGTTTTTAGCCGCCATCGATGGCAATGACGATGTGCAAAACGTGTATGTAGGCTTGGCGGGCTAAGTACTCGGCTGGTGTGCCTTGGCCCAGCGCACAATATCTGCCGCCCCCATGGCACCAGCTTGGCGTGCCACCTCACGCCCACCGGCAAACAGCGCCAGCGTCGGAATACTGCGAATACCAAAACGTGCGCCCAGATTGGGCACAGCTTCGGTATCGACCTTGGCCAGGCGCATATGCGGCTCCAGTTGCGCGGCTGCCTGCTCAAAGGCGGGTGCCATTGCGCGGCACGGGCCGCACCAAGGTGCCCAAAAATCTACCAGCAAAGGGACTTGGCTGCGCGCCACATGCTTGTCAAACGCTGCCTCATCCAGTGCAACCGAGTGCGCGGTGAACAGCGCCTGTTTGCACTGGCCGCAGGTGGGGGCACTGCCCAACTGGTCAGCGCGAACGCGGTTGGTAGTGTGGCAATGCGGACAGACGATGTGCAGTGATTCGCTCATGGATAGGATGTGAGGGCGGGCAGCAGAACATCAAGGCACCCGCGTGGTTTGCACAAGTTGCTAAACATCTGCCAACACCCGCAAGTGCGCCTCCACACTGCGTCCCAGTGCGCTGAGGTTGTAGCCGCCTTCCAAGCTACTGACAATGCGCCCCTGCGCATGTTTCTTGGCTACAGCGCAGATTTGCTGGGTGATCCAGGTGTAGTCGGCCTCGACCAAACCTAGCTGGCCCAGGTCGTCTTCGCGATGTGCGTCAAAGCCCGCACTGATGAAGATCATTTGCGGTTTGAAGGCCTCCAGGCGGGGCAGCCAGTGGGTTTTGACCAGCTCGCGGATCACGTCGCCCTTGGTGTAGGCAGGCACTGGCAGGTTCAGCATGTTGTCCGCTGGGCTGTTGGCACCGCTGCCGGGGTAGAAGGGGTGCTGGAAGATGCCGACCATCAGGGTGCGCGGGTCGCTCGACAAAATGTCTTCCGTGCCGTTGCCGTGGTGCACGTCAAAGTCTACGATGGCCACCCGCTCCAGGCCGTGGCGCTCTAGCGCATGTTTGGCGGCGATGGCGATGGTGTTGAACACGCAAAAACCCATGGAGCGGCTGTAAGTGGCGTGGTGGCCCGGTGGGCGCACGGCGCAAAAGGCGTTTTGCAGTTGGCCGGCCATCACTGCGTTGGTGGCGGCAATGGCAGCACCGGCGGCGCGGCGCACGGCATTCCAGGTGTGGCGGTTAAGCGAGGTGTCGGGGTCTATTTGTGCGTAACGCGCGGTGGCTGAGGCCTGCAGGCGTTCGTTGAGCTCGCCCACGCTGCTTATCAGGTCTGGGTCATGTGCTAGGGCAATATCTTCCAGCTCGGCCAGTGGAGCGTCGTGGCTTTCCAATAAGTCCATCATGCCCGTGCCTATCAGGCGGTCGTTGATAGCGTCCAACCGCTCTGGACACTCGGGATGGCCGGGGCCCATTTCATGTTGACGGCAATCTGTGTGGGTGAAATAGCCTGTAGTCATAAAAAACAAGAGTTTTAGGTTATCGTAAGCGCATGGATACCAATCATACTAATCAGTTACTTCAAACGCTTTTAAAGCAGCTTAACACGGTGATTGTAGGCAAATCCGCGCAGGTGCAAGACTGCGTGGCCTGCTTGCTGGCCGGTGGCCACCTGTTGATCGAAGACGTGCCCGGCGTGGGCAAGACCACGCTGGCCCATGCGCTGTCGCGCAGCTTTGGCCTGCAGTTCTCGCGTGTGCAGTTCACCGCTGACCTGATGCCCAGCGACCTGTCTGGCGTGTCGATCTACGAGCGCGGTAAAGAAGCCTTTGTGTTCCATCCAGGCCCCATGTTTGCCCAGGTGCTGCTGGCCGACGAGATCAACCGTGCCAGCCCCAAAACGCAATCCGCTCTATTGGAAGCCATGGAAGAAAAGCAAGTGACGGTGGAGGGCGAAACCCGCGCCCTACCCCAACCTTTCTTTGTCATCGCCACGCAAAACCCCCACGATCAGCTAGGCACCTACGCGCTGCCTGAATCGCAGCTTGACCGCTTTTTGATGCGCATATCCCTAGGCTACCCCGACCGCGCCGCCGAGCGCACTCTGCTAGCAGGCAACGACCGCCGCGATCTGGTCGATGCCCTGCCCGCCGTGCTCAGCCCTGCTGACCTGAAAGCCGTGCAAGCCGCCGTGCTGGCCGTGCACGCGGCCGACCCGCTGCTCAACTACGTGCAAGACCTGATAGCCGCTACCCGCTCGGGTCGCTGGTTCTTACAAGGCCTCAGCCCCCGCGCAGGCATTGCTTTGGTGCGCGCTGCCAAGGCGCAGGCGCTATTGGCAGGGCGCAACTATGTGGCCCCCGATGACGTGCAAGCCATCTTGCCCCAAACCATTGCCCACCGCATGATCCCCGTGGCCGATGCCGGGCGCGGCGCGGTGGAGCAGGTGCGGGCGATGGTGCAGTCAGTGGCCTTGCCTTGAATGAGCCGCAAGATCTTTGCGATTTGTAATTTTGACCAATGCAGTGCATTTATCCACGCTAAGTGGGGTGACAAAGGCCTACCTTGGCAGGACGACCACCTAGGCTGCCTTAAAATACCTGATATCGGCCTTTTGCCTACACCGCAACACTAGCGCGCTATCGTTTATGAATCTTGTTCAACCTTCTCCCGCTCTACTACAGCTCATATGCAGTCTGGAGACCAACTTGCATGCGCCTGGTGTGCGGGCGGACAAAGCCCAGCTCGAGAAGTTGCTGCATGCAGACTTTTTTGAAATTGGCCGTTCAGGTACCAGCTACAAGCGTGCTGAGATCATTGCGCAGTTGGTCAGGCAAACCGACCATGCCACCATTTGGGCGCAAGATTTTTCCCTGTCCATGCCAGCCTACAGCGTGGCACTGCTAGCCTACAAATCAGCCCATATCAATGCCCGAGGCGAGTTGACCATGCACGCCCAGCGCTCGTCTATGTGGCAATACGACGCGCAGGGCTGGCAAATGCGCTTTCACCAAGGCACGCCCACCGCAGCCTTTACTAAAAACGAAACCACCGCAGCGTCAACACTGTGCGAAGTGTCCTAGCCCATGGCCATCGGCTGGGCACGCACACGTTTTCGTCAATGGTGGCAAAGCAAGCTGCCCCTGACCGATACCCTGCTGCTGACCCAGCGCAACGTTTACATTTTGCCCACCCGCGCGGGCTGGATGCTGGCTTTGACGCTATTGGTGCTGCTGGTAGCGTCCATCAATTACCAGCTTAATTTAGGCTACCTGCTCACCTTTATGCTCGCCGGCGCGGCCGTAGTGGGCATGCATGTGTGCCACGGCAACTTGCGCGGCCTGACTATGCATTTAATAGCGCCTTGCGCACAGTATGCGGGGGCTACCGCCCAGTTTGACATACGCCTGAGCCATGAGCGCAGGGCTGAGCGCCCCAGCATAGGCCTGAGCTTGCTGGATGCCAAGCATTGGTCGTGGACCGATGTGCAAAGCCAGGGCAGCGCCGTGGTGCAAGTAGGCTTTACGCCCGCCAAACGCGGCTTGCACCGCCTGCCAGACCTCACCGCCGAGACACGCTTTCCGCTGGGCACCTTTCGGGTGTGGACGGTGTGGCGGCCCAAAGCCGAGGTGCTGGTGTACCCCGCGCCCGAGGCCCATGCACCCCCTCTGCCCGCAGGCGAGCCACGCGCAGGCGGCGGTGTGGCCACGCAGGCGCAAAACTCTGGCGAGTTTGACGGCGTGCGTGGCTACCGGCGCGGCGACCCGATGAAGCTGGTGGTGTGGAAGAAAGTCGCCCAAGCTGTCGCGCGTGGCAGCGACGACCTGGTCAGCCGCGACACCCAGCAAGCCCAGCGCTACGAGCTGTGGCTGGACTACGCCACCTGCGGCCACCTCGACGTAGAGCACAAGCTCAGCCGCCTTACGGCTTGGGTGCTGGCCGCAGACAAGCTGGGTTCCAGCTTTGGACTGCGCCTGCCCGGGCGTGAGATCAAGCCTGCCACGGGTGAGGGGCACAAACGGCAGTGCCTGGAGGCGCTGGCTTTATGCTGAACCGCCCATGCTAGACAAACTCAAGCACCTGCCCCGCGATGCCCGCGACACGCTGTTTTTGCTGTGCGTGATAGCCTGGGTGATTGGCCCGCAAGTGGGCCACCTGCCGTGGTGGTGCACCGCGTTGGCCGCCAGTGTGCTGCTGTGGCGTGGCAAGCTGGCTTGGGACAGCGCGCCATTGCCGTCTGTGTGGTGGCGCGTTGGCTTGCTGGCCGTCACCATCGCCGCCACCTTGGTCACCCACAAAACCTTGCTGGGCAGGGACGCAGGCGTTACCCTCACTGTCGTTTTGCTGTGCCTTAAAACGCTGGAGCTGCGCGCCCGGCGCGATGCATTTGTGGTGTTCTTTCTTGGTTTTTTTGCCATGCTGACCAACTTTTTCTTCTCCCAGTCCTTGCTCACCGCTGCCGCCATGCTGATCGCACTAATGGGCCTGCTCACCGCGCTGGTCAACGCGCACATGCAGGTGGGCAAGCCGCCCTTGGTGCAGTCGGCCAGGGTCGCGGGCAAGATGGTGCTACTGGGCGCGCCCATCATGGCCGTGCTGTTCATGCTGTTCCCGCGCCTGGCTCCGCTGTGGGGCATCCCCAGCGACGGCATGACTGGGCGCAGTGGCTTGTCGGGCAGTATGCAGGTGGGCACCATTGCATCGCTGGCGCTAGACGACTCGATTGCCATGCGCATCAAATTTGAAGGCACGCCGCCTGCACAGAGCGATATGTATTTTCGTGGGCCGGTGTTTTCCATCTTCAACGGCAAAGACTGGCTGCCCAGCAGCTCCCAATTCAGCAGCCGCTTCACCACGCCCGCCAGGCTGCAGACCCTCAGCCCCCCCATCAAATACCAGGTCACGCTAGAGCAAAACAACCGTCCGTGGATTTTGGTGCTGGACGCCGCGCTAGAGAAACCCAACGTTCCCGGTCACGAGCTGGTGATGACCAATGACCTGCAATGGCTGAGCAGCAAACCCGTCACGGATCTGCTGCGCTACAGTGCGCAAAGCAGCGTAGATTTTCGCCACGGCCCGACCACTGCGGTTTTGGGTTTGCAAGACTTTGTCGATCTGCCCCCCAGCTTTAACCCCCGCACTCTGCAACTGGCAGCCGACATCCGCCGTGACCCGCGCTTTGCCCAGGCCGACGCCAGCGTGCTGGTGCCAGAGGTGATGCGCCGCCTGCGTACCGGTGGCTACACCTACACCCTAGACCCTGGCCTGTATGGCCGCAATACAGCAGACGAATTTTGGTTTGATAAAAAAGAAGGCTTTTGCGAGCACATAGCCTCCAGCTTCGTCATCCTGATGCGTGCACTCGACATACCAGCCCGTATTGTCACTGGCTACCAAGGCGGCGAGCTCAACACCGTGGACGGTTTTTGGACAGTGCGCCAAAGCGATGCCCACGCCTGGACCGAGGTATGGCAAAGCGGGCGCGGCTGGGTGCGCATCGATCCCACCAGTGCAGTGTCTCCCGGGCGTATTGGGCAGTTTCAGCGCCTGGCCGCACCGCAGGGCCTCGTGGCCAGCGCCTTTGGCACGGTGCTCAGCCCGTCGGTCACGGCGCAACTGCGCTTGGCCTGGGAAGCGGTGAACAACAGCTGGAACCAATGGGTGCTGAACTACAGCCAGAGCAAGCAGCTCGACTTGCTCAAAAACATCGGCTTTAGCTCGCCTAGCTGGCAAGATTTAAGCTACGTGCTGATCGGCATCATCGTGTGTGTGAGCGTGATAGGTGCTGCGTGGACGCTGTACACCCGCCACCAGCACGACCCTTGGCTGCGGCTACTGCACGCGGCGCGCAAACGTCTGAGCACCGCAGGCATACCCAGTGACGACGCCACGCCCCCGCGCGAGCTGGCGCAACGCGCTCGTGCCCGCTGGGGCGCTACACACAAAGACACGGCGCAGGACCTGCACGACTGGCTGCTGCGCCTGGAAACCTTGCGTTACGCTCCCCCTGGCAGCCAAGCCGCCTCATTGGCTACACTGCGTACTCAGTTTGCCCAGTTACCTGCCCTGCCCTTACCTGCGAAGTAAGCTACCAAGTCACTTAGCAACTAACTCACCTCGTATATTTCACCTCGCATATTTCCAGTGAACCTATTTTTTCCCGTGAACCGATTAACTCCATTCTTTAAGCGCTCTTTGCATCGCCAAACTGCTTTACTTCCTGCTCTATTTTTAATAGCTGCTTGCGCAATATCTCCTTGGGCTTATGCCCAAAAGCCTGCTAAAAAAAACGCTGGCACCAGCGTCAACCGTGCGCAGCCCGCAGGCGAGGCCTACGCCAGCCGCGAAGATGCGATGCAGTTTGCCGACGACCTGGCCGAGCGGCGCAACCTGGACCGCGAATGGGTGCGCCAAGCCATTGGCCAGTCCCACTTTATCCCCAGCGTGCAGCGCCTCATGCGCCCGGCCACAGCTACCTTCGTAAAAAACTGGCGCGTCTACCGCAGCCGCTTTATCGACCCCGTGCGCATTGCAGCCGGTGTGCGCTTTTGGCGTGACAACGCCGACACGCTGGCCCGCGCCGAACAGGAGTTTGGCGTACCCGCCGAGATCATCGTCGGCATCATCGGCGTAGAAACCATCTATGGCCGCGACATGGGCACCTTCCGCGTGGCCGACGCGCTGGCCACCTTGGCCTTTGACTTTCCCAAAACCGAAAAGCGCGACCGCACCCAGTTTTTCAAAGACGAGCTGGAGCAACTGCTCACCCTGGCCAACCGCACCAACATCGACCCCTTAAGCCTGCGCGGCAGCTACGCCGGTGCCATGGGTCTGGGCCAGTTCATGCCCAGCAGCTGGACCAAATACGCCATTGACTTTGACGGCGACAGCAAGATAGACCTTTTCAACAGCCCGGCAGACGCTATAGGTTCAGTAGCTAACTACTTCAAGGCATTCAACTGGAAACCCGGCATGCCCACGCATTACCCGGTCAGTTTTGACATGGCGCGGCTCAACAAAGACACCCTGCTAGGCCCCGACATCCTGCCCTCTTTCACGGTAGAGCGCTTCACCGAGCTGGGCGCAGTACTTCAAGGCGACGCCCTGTCGCACCCCGGCCCGCTGGCCTTGGTAGAGCTGCATAACGGCAGCGACGGCGCACCCCAGTACCTAGCAGGCACCGACAACTTCTACGCCATCACTCGCTACAACTGGAGCAGCTACTACGCCCTGAGCGTGATCGAGCTGGGGGCCGAGGTGAAGGCGGTAGTGCAACGGGGAGCGCGGTAAGGCTTCTGCACTGCCTTGCTTACCTTGCGGTTAAGCCTGAAAAATTTTGTGCTAACTTGGTCTCATTGTGGCGTTTTACCTGCGCAATTGGCCAGTTTTCGGTTGCATGAGAACTATCAAATAAGTAGCTGCTCCCGCAATATTCTATTGGTCTAGAAGCCCAAACACCTTAAAAATGAAGCTTCCCAGCGAACGCTAGACCGCAAACGGTTCGCGCGCCAGGCGTTTGCCCATAAAGACACTCAGCGGATGGTCTGGATACGCCCCAAACGGCCCGCACCGTGTGTACCCTTGCCTGCTGTACAAAGCCAATGCTTCCGGTTGGTATGGCCCGGTTTCCAGCAACAACTCCTC
>JANMTF010000038.1:0-2210 GCA_031390175.1 Polaromonas sp. | reverse complement strand
GTACACAGGAGTTGTCTGCCTCCATTGAAGCGTTTGTAGCGAGGTACAACGAGACTGCTGCGCCTTTCATTTGGAGAAAACGAGAGGTACGTGGCGCTCAGCTTAAAAATACTATTGCTAACTTACGCAATTAAACACTAGGCCCGTGGCGCTGTGGTAACGCTGGAGTGGAAGGCGTCTGGCAGTTTGACAGTGGCAAGCCAGGCCGCAGCGTGATGGTGACTGCTCTCGTGCATGGCAACGAGCTGTACGGCGCATGGGCCCTTAAAACGCTGCTGGAGGCCCGCATTCGCCCTGTCGCTGGCAAGCTGACCTTGGCCTTTTGCAACCTTGCAGGCTTTGACCGCTTTGACGCTGCCAACCATGACGCTTCGCGCTTTGTAGACGAACATATGAACCGCGTTTGGTCGGACGACAAATTAGCCAGCCCCTGCACGCAGGAGCGCCGCCGGGCGGTGCAGTTGCGTCCCTATGTCGCGCAGGCAGATTGGTTGTTGGATCTGCACTCTATACACGAACCTGACGAGCCATTGTAATTGACAGGTCTGCAAGCACGCAATCTCGCTTTAGCGAAACAGATAGGTGCGCCCAAACACATAATGGTGGATGCCGGGCATCGAGAAGGCGTGCGCATGCGTGACCATGGTCATTTTGGCTCGGACAGCGCCACCCAGGCTTGCGCCTTGCTGGTGGAGTGCGGATTCCATGGGGATACTTCCAGCAGGGACGTCGCCATAGACATGGCGGCACGCTTTTTGGTGGCATCGGGATGCGTTGAGATGCAGCAAATCCCGGCCAACTGGCTGCAATCTTTGCCGCGCAATCAAATCGCAGTCAAAGTCACAGACGCGGTCCTGGCCCAGAGTAAGGGTTTACGTTTCGAGCAAAACTGGCAAGGTTTGCAACACATACCGCTAGCGGGTACGGTGCTGGCACGCGATGGCCAGGAGGTATATGCCACGCCTTATGACGACTGCACGCTAGTCATGCCCAGCTTGCGGCAGCTGCGCGCAGGCGTTACCGTCGTGCGTTTGGCGCAATGTATGGAATAATATTTTTATTAAAAATATTAAATTGATAGCTGCTCCCTCAATATTCTAGTAGTCTAGAGCTGGTTTTATGCTGATTTCCAGCTGCTAAACAGTAAATGGCTTGATCTAATTCGTAAGCAATAGCCCAACAGTGTTATATAATCCGAGGTTCGCCGTGGAGAGATGGCCGAGTGGTTAATGGCAGCAGACTGTAAATCTGCCCTCTTACGAGTACGCTGGTTCGAATCCAGCTCTCTCCACCAGGCATTGTGAGTTGTATTTTGATTTGTAGAGCGTAATTTGAGGACAATTTGGGTTGTCACGCTTTGGATGTTGGGGTTGTATTGAGTCAACCGGTCCGATGCGGGAGTAGTTCAATGGTAGAACCCTAGCCTTCCAAGCTAATGACGCGGGTTCGATTCCCGTCTCCCGCTCCACAAATCGATAGATGAGTTTGAGAGCGCCCATTTGGCTCAGTGGTAGAGCACTCCCTTGGTAAGGGAGAGGTCCCGGGTCCGATTCCCGGAATGGGCACCAGTTTTAACCGGGCGTTGAAGATTGACTTCGACGCCCGTTTAAAAGAGTTTTAAAAATTTTGTTCGTCGTTTAAATTTCGGAGCGATAAAAATGGGTAAAGAAAAATTCACGCGTACCAAGCCCCACGTCAACGTCGGCACGATTGGCCACGTTGACCACGGCAAGACCACGCTCACCGCCGCCATCACCACCGTGCTGGCCTCCAAGTTTGGCGGCACCGCCAAAGCCTATGACCAGATCGACGCAGCACCGGAAGAAAAAGCGCGCGGCATCACGATCAACACCGCCCACGTCGAGTACGAGACCGCCAACCGCCACTACGCCCACGTCGACTGCCCAGGCCACGCCGACTATGTCAAGAACATGATCACCGGCGCAGCCCAGATGGACGGCGCTATTTTGGTGTGTTCTGCCGCTGACGGCCCGATGCCCCAGACCCGCGAGCACATCCTCCTGGCCCGCCAGGTCGGTGTGCCTTACATCATCGTGTTTTTGAACAAATGCGACATGGTCGACGACTCCGAACTGCTCGAACTCGTCGAAATGGAAGTGCGCGAACTCCTGGACAAGTATGACTTCCCAGGCGACGCCACCCCCATCATCCACGGCAGCGCCAAGCTGGCCATGGAAGGCGACAAAGGC
>JANMTF010000037.1:0-1864 GCA_031390175.1 Polaromonas sp. | reverse complement strand
TCATCGTCCAGATAAGTAAATCGTCCAATTGGCCAGCATAGAATTGCCAGTTGAACTTCAATACCCTGCCGATCTGATGACACCCACCGACATTCGGACCCTCGACACAGCCACGCTGGCCCATCTGCAAACCTGGGTCGGTAAAACCGAGACATTGCAAGACCACATTACTGCCGCCCCTGTGAGTGGCTTGTCGGCCACGCTAGACCGCGATGATGCGCAGCCCGTGTCGGGTACAGCCCTGCCGCCGCTGTGGCATTGGTTGTATTTTTTGCCGCAGCATCAGCAAAGCTCGCTCGGTGCGGACGGCCATGCACAGCGCGGTGGCTTTTTGCCGCCCGTACCTCTGCCGCGCCGTATGTGGGCGGGTGGGCGCTTGCAGTGGCAGGTGGCAAACCCGTTGGCGGTAGGCGATGCAGTGCGGAGGGTATCGCGCATTGCGTCGGTGACGCACAAAGCCGGGCGCACGGGGGATTTGGTGTTTGTATTGGTGAAGCACGAGGTGCATAACCTTAATGGCTTGGCATTGACGGAAGAGCACGACATCGTCTACAGAGCCAATCCAAAACCTGGCGATGCGGTACCCAGTCCACAGCTTGCTGCTAACGATGCCGCATGGTCGATGCACATCACACCTGATGACGTACTGCTGTTTCGCTACTCTGCGCTCACCTTCAACGGCCACCGCATTCACTATGACCGTCGCTACGTCACTGAGGTAGAAGGCTACCCGGGCCTTATCGTGCATGGCCCCTTGATAGCGACTATGCTAGTGGATCTGCTGCGGCGCAATATGCCCGAGGCCAAGGTAACGGGCTTTGAGTTTCGCGCCGTGCGCCCGGTGTTTGATATTGCGCCCTTTACCGTGCATGGCAAACCCAGTGCAGACGGAAAAACCGTGCAACTGTGGACACAGGATCACGAAGGCTGGCTGACCATGCAGGCCACTGCGACGCTAGGCTAGGGCGCAGGGCAGTCGCATCGAGCACACTGGACCGCGTAACTTGCCCAAGCCCCCGGTATAAACCTGCTACAGCCTTTTTTCCGGTGTCAACGCCCCATGAAAACCCAAATACCCACCCCAGATGCCCACCAAGAGCTGCGCGAAGCCCTGCGCGGCCAGCTCGCACAGTTTGACTCCGCCTACTGGCAAGCTGTAGACCACGCACGCGGCTACCCAGAGACTTTTGTCGATGCGCTCAACAAAGCGGGCTGGCTGGCCGCGCTGATTCCCACCGAGTACGGTGGCTCCGGCCTGGGCCTGGCCGAGGCCTCGGTGATCATGGAAGAGATCAACTTTGCCGGCGGCAACGCAGGCTCTTGCCACGGCCAGATGTACAACATGGGCACGCTGTTGCGCCACGGCTCGGCCGCGCAGAAAAAGCTGTATTTACCGCAAATCGCCAGTGGCGCGCTGCGCCTGCAATCCATGGCGGTGACCGAACCCAGCACAGGCACGGATACCACGCAGCTTAAAACCACAGCGGTAAAAAAAGGCGACCGCTATGTCGTCAACGGGCAAAAGGTCTGGATCTCGCGCATCCAGCATTCCGACCTGATGATCTTGCTGGCCCGCACTACGCCGCTGGCCGATGTGTCTAAAAAATCCGAAGGCATGTCGATCTTCATCGTCAACTTGAAAGACGCGATAGGCAAAGGCATGGCCGTGCAACCCATCGCCAATATGGTCAACCACGAAACCAACGAAGTCTTTTTTGACAACCTGGAAATCCCCGCCGAAAACCTGATTGGCGAAGAAGGCAAGGGCTTTAAATACATCCTGGACGGCCTGAACGCCGAGCGCACCTTGATAGCGGCCGAGTGCATAGGCGACGCCTACTGGTTCATCGACAAAGCCCGCCGC
>JANMTF010000423.1:0-5946 GCA_031390175.1 Polaromonas sp. | reverse complement strand
AATGTAGCATCAAATGATGTCCAAGTTTGTGCCTCGGCGCCGGCCGCGGGTCTGTGGATTGCGGGAGGTTTCCGGCTCGCCCTCGCCGCAACGCCGACAATCCTGCATCCACCCGCCCGCCACCATGTCCCCGAAGCCCGCCCGCGTCCTGTCCGTCATCGCCCCGATGACGCAGCTCAACACGCCTTACCCATCCACCGCCTACATCACCGGCTTTCTGCGCTCGCGCGGCGTGGATGCGGTGCAGGCGGATGTGGCCTTGGCTTTGGTGCTGCGGCTGTTCTCTGCTGATGGGTTGAAAGCGATTTACGCTGAGATTGGCCAGCAAGAGCAAACCACCGAGCGCGTGGCGTTGTTCATGGAGCAGTTCCCCCGCTACGCCGCCACCATCACCGCAGCCATCAACTTTTTGCAGGGTAAAGACTCCACGCTGGCACACCGCATCAACTCGCGCAGCTTTTTGCCCGAAGGCCCGCGGTTTGAGGCGCTGGAGGTGTATGTAGACGACGAGGGTGGCGACCCGCTGGCCTGGGCCTTTGGCGCATTGGGCGCGCAGGACAAAGCCCGGCATTTGGCCACCCTGTATTTGAACGACCTGGCCGACGTGCTGAAAGACGCAATCGACCCACGCTTTGAGTTTGTGCGCTATGCCGAGTCATTAGCGGGCAGCCAGCCCACGTTCGACCCGCTGGCTGATGCCTTGGCGCAACCTTTGACCCTCGTTGACCAAGCACTCGTAGACATCGCGTTGCAAACCTTCGCGCGGCACCAGCCCACCGTCGTGCTGCTGTCCGTCCCCTTCCCTGGCTCGGTCTACGCGGCCTTTCGCATCGCCCAAGCCATCAAAGCTCACAGCCCGCACACCACGCTGGTGCTGGGCGGCGGCTATGTCAACACCGAGCTGCGCGAGTTGGCCGAGCCGCGTGTGTTTGACTATTTCGATTTCGTCACCCTCGATGCTGGCGAGCGTCCCTTGCTCGCCCTGCTAGAGCATGTGCAAGGCAAGCGCGGAGCGCAGCGCCTGGTGCGCACCTTTGTGCGAGACGCTACCAACCACACAACCGGTAACGCGAATCCAGAAGGCGAAGTGACAGCGACCGGCAATGCGCCAAGCGCAGCAAAATCCACCGTGCGCTACATCAACCTAGCCGAGCCCGACGTGCCGTTCAGCGACGTAGGCACCCCCACCTGGGACGGCCTGCCGCTGGACAAATACCTGTCGCTTCTCGACATGCTCAACCCCATGCACCGCCTGTGGAGCGACGGCCGCTGGAACAAGCTCACGGTGGCGCACGGCTGCTACTGGAAGAAGTGCAGCTTTTGCGACGTGAGCCTAGACTACATCTCGCGCTACGAAGGCACTACTGCAGAAGAGCTGGTGAATCGCATCGACGCAATCGTCAAAGAAACCGGCCAAACCGGCTTCCATTTCGTCGACGAAGCCGCCCCACCCAAAGCCCTCAAGGCCCTGGCCGCCGAGCTGCAAGCACGCGGCACGGCCATCAGCTGGTGGGGCAACATCCGCTTCGAAAAATCCTTCACACCCGACCTGTGCCAGGAACTTGCCGACAGCGGTTGTATCGCCATCAGTGGCGGCCTGGAAGTCGCCTCCGACCGCTTGCTCAAGCTCATGAAAAAAGGCGTCTCCGTTGAGCAGGTAGCCCGCGTCACCAAGGGTTTCAGCGATGCTGGCATCTTGGTACACGCCTACCTCATGTACGGCTTCCCCACCCAAACCGTGCAAGACACGGTGGACGCGTTGGAATACGTGCGCCAGCTCTTCCAGGCGGGCTGCATCCAAAGCGGCTTCTTCCACCGCTTCGCCTGCACCGTCCACTCCCCCGTAGGCATGGCCCCGCAAGACTACGGCGTGAAGCTAGTGGCCCTGCCCGAAGGCCAGTTCGCCAAAAACGACATTGCCTTCATCGACCCCAGCGGCGTAGACCACGACGCGCTGGGCATAGCTCTGAACAAAGCCCTGTACAACTACATGCACGGCAACGGGCTGGACAGCAATGTGCGCAGTTGGTTTGAGATGAAGGTGCCAAAGACCAAGGTGGCACCGGACTTTGTGGAGAGGGCGTTGGCGTTTTAGCGCGGCCAATGCAGGAGGGATAACCCTGTGGCACAATGTCATACATTGTTTGATATAGAAGGTGCCATATGGAGCTGATCATCCGCAAGCTGGGCAATTCTGCGGGCCTCACGCTGCCGCCAGCCTTGCTGCGCGACATGGATTTTTTCATAGGCCAGTCTTTGCTGGTGGAGCGTACCGCCAACAACGCTATCGTGTTGCGCCCCAAACCCACCCGCAAGCGCTACACAGCCGCCGAGCTCAACAAGCAATGTAATTTGAAAATGCCCATGCCCGCCGATTTGCAAAATTGGCAAGACATGCCGCCTGTGGGCAGCGCAGCGCTGTGACGGGCGCAGTGCAAAAACCGGCAGGCAAAACTCCCAAGCAAGGCGATGTGCTGCTCATCAGTCTGGACCCCACTTTAGGCAGTGAAATCCAAGGCACACGCCCGGTGCTGGTTCTGTCCAACCAGGAATTTAACCGCCTAGGCCGCGCACTGGTAGCCCCCATCACACAAGGCAATGTTGAACGGGTAGCAGGCTGGGCCGTAACACTCATGGGCGCAGGCACGCAAACCCAAGGCGCAGCCGTCATCAGCCAGTGCCGCGTGCTGGAATGGCAGGCCAGACACACAAAGCGGATAGAGACGGTTCCTGTGGAGGTGATGGACGAAGCGCTTGCCAAGCTGGAGGCCATGACGGCGTAGCAACAACAAGACACAGTCATAAATTATTGGGTCTGTATGGTTTGTAGCGGGCAGATCTGGGGTGTAAGCAAATGGGGTCAGATCAAAATTCAGGAAGACACTCTGCCCGGAGCGCGCAACGCCGTAACGAAATTTTGCTCTGACCCCATTTACGTAGCCTCCGGCGCGTGAGGTCTTCCCCTTCCCCTCAGCGCGCGGAGAGTCCCTCGCGAAGACCTTGCCACTCGCGCCAGAGCCAGCAAGAAAGGGTTTGCAGGCTATTGTGACTTGATGGCTGGCGGGCACATACGGGCGGCTCCAACCGCCCGTATGTCCCGCAAACGCCCAGCTGCCCCCGCAGGCACCTGCACACCCATTTCAACGTGCTACTTATACAGGAGCTGCTCCCGCTATATTTTATTAGGCTGCAGCCGTATCAGCATGCTAAAAACGATCAAAAAATCACTCAAAACCATGAAAATACCCATCTGGAGAGCCAAAAAATGCTTTCTGATTTCAAAAATCGTATCTTTAGGCCTATTGTTAAAGGGTAAACAGGCTGTAGACCAATAGAAAATCGCGGGAGCAGCTGCGATATTGATAGTGACTATTTACACTGCATCAGCCAAAAAAACTGAAAAAAATGGATTTTTGACCACTTCGAGCGGTGATTCACAGCTCCAAGCGCACAGGCTTCAACTGAGGTGAGCGAGTTCTCCCGTAGCATCCCCCGTAAAATCCCTCCATGCAATTAGTAAAACAACACCTGTTGGCCGCGCTGGCCAGCGAACTTGACGTATTGAGCCCTGGCGCGGGCGCGCGGGCGGCGCTGGAGTCGCCCAAGGTGGCGGAGCATGGGGACTTTGCCTGTACGGCGGCCATGCAGCTGTCCAAGGCTTTAAAGCAAAACCCGCGTGTGGTAGCAGAGCAGTTGCGCGAGCAGCTCCTGAAAAATGAGCAATTTGCGCACTGGGTGGCCTCCGTTGAGATTGCCGGGCCGGGCTTTATTAACTTTCGCTTGAAACCCGAGGCCAAGCAGCAAGTCATCCGCGAAGTGCTGGCGCAGGGCAATTGCTATGGCTACCAAAAGGAAACTGGCCAAAAGATGATGGTGGAGTTTGTCAGCGCCAACCCCACCGGCCCGCTGCATGTAGGCCATGGCCGCCAAGGCGCGCTGGGCGACTCGATCTGCAATCTGTGGGCTACCCAGGGCCAGCAGGTCTACCGCGAGTTTTATTACAACGATGCGGGGGTGCAAATAGCCACTCTGGCCAAATCCACCCAGCTACGCGCCAAAGGCTTTAAGCCCGGCGATGCCTGCTGGCCGACTGACCCAGAGAATCCTGAGAGCAAGGCCTTTTATAACGGCGAGTACATCAACGACATTGCCCAAGATTTTCTGGCCAAAAAGACCGTGCAGGCTGACGACCGCAGCTTTACCGCCAGCGGCAATATCGATGACCTGGACAGCATTCGCCAGTTTGCCGTGGCCTATTTGCGCCATGAGCAAGACCTGGATTTGAAGGCCTTTGAGGTGAAGTTTGACAACTACTACCTCGAGAGCAGCCTGTACACCAGCGGGCGGGTGGATAAAACCGTAGATCTGCTGGTGAAAGCGGGCAAAACCTACGAGCAAGACGGCGCGCTGTGGCTGAAAAGCACCGACTATGGCGACGACAAAGACCGGGTGATGAGGAAGTCTGCCCCCGATAACGCCGACGGCAGCAAAGTCGCCCCACAATACACCTACTTCGTGCCCGACGTGGCCTACCACCTGGCCAAGTGGGAGCGGGGCTACCAGCGTGCTATCAACATCCAGGGCACCGACCACCACGGCACTATCGCCCGCGTGCGCGCAGGCTTGCAAGCCGCAGGCATGGGTGTGGCACCGGGCTACCCCGACTATGTGCTGCACACCATGGTGCGCGTCATCAAAGACGGTGAAGAAGTCAAAATCTCCAAGCGCACCGGCGGCTACGTCACGCTGCGCGATTTGATTGAGTGGACGAGTAAAGACGCGGTGCGCTTCTTTTTGCTCTCGCGCAAGCCTGATACCGAATACACCTTTGACGTGAACCTGGCGGTCGCCAAGAATAACGACAACCCTGTGTACTACGTGCAATACGCCCACGCCCGCATTTGCTCGGTACTGGCCGCGTGGAAGGAGAAAGACGGCGGCGACGAGGCTACGCTCAAAAATGCTGACTTGAGCCCGCTCAACACATCGGCAGCCCAAGCTCTCATGCTGGTGCTGGCCAAATACCCCGACATGCTCACTAACGCCGCGCAGGGCTTTGCCCCGCACGACGTGACCTTTTACCTGCGCGACCTGGCCAGCCAGTACCACAGCTACTACGATGCCGAGCGCATCTTGGTAGACGACCCTGTCGTTAAAAAAGCACGCTTAGCTTTGGTAAGCGCCACCGCGCAGGTGCTGCGCAATGGCTTGGGTGTACTCGGTGTGAGCGCACCGACTAAGATGTAGGGTATGGATATGAAATTTATGACTCTGAGTAAACTGCGCGGCGGCACTATGCTGGGCATCATCGTGGGCGTGCTGGTGGGCCTGGGCGCGGCGCTGGCTGTAGCGGTGTACGTTACCAAGGTGCCGGTGCCCTTCGTCAATAAGGGTGCTAGCAAAGGCTCCGCTGTTGAACAAGAGGCGGCTGAGGCTAAAAAGAACAAAGACTGGGACCCTAACGCGCCGCTGTACGGCAAAAACCCGGCCAAATCCGGCACCCCGGCTACGGGCTCCATTGGCAGCGCAGAACCCGCTGCGCCAGCGCCTGGCGCCAGTGCCAGCGCACCCGTGGCTAAAAAACCTGCCGTGGTGGCAGCCCCAGTGGCAGCCACACCGCCAGCGGCAGAGGCCGTTGCCAAGACCGATGTGGCAACCAAGCCTGCCAAAGCGGCATCAGTCGCTGCTGCTACCCCTGCTGCCAAGCCTGGTTCGGCAGACCCGTTGGGTGATCTGGCCAAGGCCAGGTCGGCTGCGACTCCTGCGGCCACGGCTGCTGCGCCGGGGGCTGGGTCAACCGCTGGCGGGGCAGACCCGTTTACCTATCTGGTGCAGGCGGGTGCTTTCAGAACGCCAGAGGATGCTGAAAGCCAGCGCGCCAAGCTGGGCATGCTGGGCATGGATGCCAAGGTGACCGAGCGTGAGCAGTCTGGCCGCACGGTGTAC
>JANMTF010000396.1:0-4504 GCA_031390175.1 Polaromonas sp. | reverse complement strand
CGGTATCATGGGCTCCAAGTTCCTCGAATCCGCAGCACGTCAGCCTGAGCTGATCGGCGAACTGCAAACCAAGATGTTCTTGTTGGCTGGTCTGATCGACGCAGCTTTCATTATCGGTACCGGTATTGCTCTGTGGTTCGCCACGGCCAACCCGTTCCTGGGCCAGATCGCCCGTTTGGCCAAGTAATTTATCGTCTCGTGGTGTGTGCATTAGTTTTGCCTTATACGCAAACTAACGCGCCCATCGCATCACCCTGAAGGATGCTGACGTGAACATTAACGCCACCCTGATCATTCAATTGATCGTGTTCCTGATCTTGGTCTGGTTCACGATGTCATTTGTCTGGCCACCCATTGTCAAAGCCCTCGACGAGCGCGCCGTAAAAATCCGTGACGGCCTGGCCGCTGCGGATAAAGCCAAAGCCGATCTGTCTGCCGCCAACAAGCGCGTAGAAGACGAGTTGGCCAAAACGCGCACCGAGACCGCTGCCCGCCTGGCCGACGCAGAGCGCCGCGCCCAAGCTATCGTGGAAGAGGCGAAAGCCAAAGCCACCGAAGAAGGCAACAAAATCATCGCCGCCGCCAAGGTCGACGCGACCCAGCAAACCATCAAAGCCCGCGAAACGCTGCGTGAGCAAGTCGCTGCCCTGGCCGTCAAAGGCGCGGAGCAGATCTTGCGCAAAGAAGTTAACGCCGGTGCCCACGCTGATTTGCTAGGCCGCCTCAAGGCTGAGCTGTAAGGCGCGTACCATGGCAGAACTTGCTACCATCGCCCGCCCTTACGCCGAAGCCCTGTTCAAGGCCGCCAAGTCGGACTTGGCTGGCACCTCGGTGTGGCTAGACGCTATTGCTGCTGTGGCTGCCAACCCGCAACTCCAGCAGTTTGCGGGCAACCCGCAGGCCAGCAGCGCGCAGGTGTTTGAGCTCTTGTCTTCGGTGGCCAAAGTCAATTTACCCGAACAAGGCAAAAACTTTTTAAACACCATCATCGACAACGGCCGCGTCAACGCACTGCCCGAAATCGCCAGCCAGTTCCGCACCTTGAAGAACGCGCAAAGCGGCAGCTCTGATGCTACCGTGTACAGCGCGTTTCCCATTGACGGTGCCGCCTTGGCCGATGTGTCGACGCTCTTGGAAAAGCGCTTTGGCCGCAAGCTCAATATCCAGGTCAAGCTGGAGCCGGAGCTGATCGGTGGTATTCGCGTCGTGGTGGGTGACGAGGTGCTGGACACCTCGGTTAAAGCCCGCCTGGAACAAATGAAAGTTGCCCTGACCGCTTAATCAGCGAACAGTGGCGATCAGAGCAACATTAACGAAAGAAGGAACGAGCCATGCAACTCAATCCCGCAGAAATTTCCGAACTGCTGAAAAGCCGTATCGAAGGCCTGTCTGGCGCCGCCGACATCCGTAACCAAGGCACCGTAGTGTCCGTGACCGACGGTATCTGCCGTATCCACGGCCTGTCCAACGTGATGCAGGGCGAGATGCTCGAATTCCCCGCCGATGCCGATGGACAGCCCAGCTACGGCTTGGCGCTGAACCTGGAGCGCGACTCGGTGGGTGCCGTGATTTTGGGTGCTTATGAGCACATCTCCGAAGGCAACACCGTTAAGTGCACGGGTCGCATTCTGGAAGTGCCTGTGGGCCCCGAGCTCAAAGGCCGCGTGGTCAACGCCCTGGGTCAGCCTATCGACGGCAAAGGCCCGATCAACGCCAAGATGACCGACGTGATTGAAAAGGTGGCACCCGGCGTGATCGCCCGCCAGTCTGTCAGCCAGCCTCTGCAAACCGGCCTCAAGTCCATCGACTCGATGGTGCCCGTAGGCCGTGGCCAGCGCGAGCTGATCATTGGTGACCGCCAGACCGGTAAAACGGCTGTAGCGATTGATGCCATCATCAACCAAAAAGGCCAAGGCGTTACCTGCGTGTACGTGGCTATCGGCCAAAAAGCATCCAGCGTGAAGAACGTGGTGCGCGCACTCGAGCAAGCTGGCGCGATGGAGTTCACCATCGTCGTAGCAGCTACCGCGTCTGAGTCGGCTGCTATGCAATTCGTATCAGCCTACTCGGGCTGCACGATGGGCGAGTACTTCCGCGACCGTGGCGAAGACGCACTCATCGTGTATGACGACCTGTCCAAGCAAGCCGTGGCGTATCGCCAAGTGTCTTTGCTCTTGCGCCGTCCACCAGGCCGCGAAGCCTACCCTGGCGACGTGTTCTACCTACACAGCCGCTTGCTGGAGCGCGCCGCCCGCGTGAACGCCGACTACGTCGAGAAGTTCACCAAAGGCGCTGTCAAAGGCAAGACCGGTTCATTGACCGCATTGCCGATCATTGAAACCCAAGCCGGTGACGTATCGGCCTTCGTGCCTACCAACGTGATCTCGATCACCGACGGTCAGATCTTCTTGGAAACCAGTTTGTTCAACGCCGGTATCCGCCCCGCTATTAACGCCGGTATCTCGGTGTCGCGTGTGGGTAGTGCAGCGCAAACCAACTTGATCAAAAACCAGTCGGGCGGTATCCGTACCGACCTGGCCCAGTACCGCGAACTGGCTGCGTTTGCGCAGTTTGCCTCGGACCTGGACGAAGCCACCCGCAAGCAGCTAGACCGCGGTGCCCGCGTGACCGAGCTGCTCAAGCAAGCCCAGTACAGCCCGCTGTCCATCAGCACTATGGCCGCTACGCTGTTTGCAGTGAACAAAGGCTACATGGACAGCATTGAAGTCAAGAAGGTGTTGTCCTTCGAGCACGGCCTGCATGCCTACCTCAAAGACAAGCACCCCGCCATGCTGGCCACCATGGAAAAAAATGGCGCCAAGTGGGACGTGAAGAAAATCGACGCTGCCAAAGACGACGAAGCCAAGCAAACCTTCAAGAAGGCTTGCCTGGGCGCTGAGGCTGAGTTGGATGCAGCGATTGTTGCTTTCAAGAAAACCTTCGCTTAACGTGCCCGGAGCTACGATGAGCGCAGCGCAGAACCGCTTCAAGCAAGCTCGCGCCCCCTCGGGGGGCAGCGATTACACGACAGTGAAGAGCGTGGGGGTACGTCATGGCAGCAGGTAAGGAAATACGCGGCAAGATCAAATCGGTGGAAAACACCAAGAAGATCACCAAAGCCATGGAGATGGTGGCCGCATCCAAAATGCGCAAAGCGCAAGAGCGGATGCGCGCTGCCCGTCCCTACAGCGAAAAAATCCGCAACATGGCCGCTAACCTCGGCCAGGCCAACCCAGAGTACACGCACGCGTTCATGAAGACGAACGATGCCAAGTCTGCCGGATTCATCGTGGTATCGACCGACAAGGGCCTGTGCGGCGGCATGAACACCAACGTGCTGCGCATCGTCACCAACCAGTTGCGCGCCAACCAGGCTGCGGGCATCAGTGCCCAGGCTGTGGCTATCGGTAACAAGGGCCTGGGCTTCTTGAACCGTGTCGGCGCTAAAGTGGTGGCGCATGCCACCCAGCTAGGCGACAAACCGCATTTGGACAAACTCATCGGCCCCGTCAAGGTGCTGCTGGACGCGTACATCAAAGGCGAAGTCAAGTCGGTGCACCTGTGCTACACCAAGTTCATCAACACCATGAAGCAAGAGCCCGTGGTCGAGCAACTGTTGCCCCTGTCGCAAGACAAGCTGGAAGCCGAAAAAACGGCGCACGGCTGGGACTACATCTATGAGCCCGATGCGCAAACGGTGATTGACGACCTGCTGGTGCGCTATGTGGAGTCGCTGGTCTACCAGGCCGTGGCTGAGAACATGGCGTCTGAGCAATCAGCCCGCATGGTGGCCATGAAGTCCGCTACAGATAACGCAGGCAGTGTGATTGGCGAACTAAAGCTGATCTACAACAAAACCCGTCAGGCAGCCATCACCAAAGAGCTGTCCGAAATCGTGGCCGGTGCGGCTGCGGTGTAACAAGATTTATTGATTATTTTTTTGGAGCAAATAATGGCCCAAGCTAACGGAACGATTGTTCAGTGTATCGGTGCAGTGGTTGATGTGGAATTTCCGCGCGACAAGATGCCTAAAATTTATGACGCGCTCAAGATGGACGGCTCTACGCTGACGCTTGAAGTGCAGCAGCAGCTGGGCGACGGCATTGTGCGTACCATCGCGCTCGGTTCGTCTGACGGTCTGCGCCGTGGCATGGTGGTGTCCAACACCGGTGACTCCATTCAGGTGCCCGTGGGCAAAGCCACTCTCGGCCGCATCATGGACGTGCTAGGCGCGCCCATCGACGAGCGTGGCCCCGTGAGCGCTGTCAAGTCTGCCTCCATCCACCGCAAAGCCCCTACCTACGACGAACTCAGCCCTTCGCAAGAACTGCTGGAGACCGGCATCAAGGTGATTGACCTGATCTGCCCGTTTGCCAAAGGCGGCAAGGTCGGCTTGTTCGGCGGCGCTGGCGTAGGCAAGACCGTGAACATGATGGAACTGATCAACAACATCGCCAAGGCACACAGCGGCTTGTCCGTGTTTGCCGGTGTGGGCGAGCGTACC
>JANMTF010000395.1:0-3508 GCA_031390175.1 Polaromonas sp. | reverse complement strand
CGGTATCATGGGCTCCAAGTTCCTCGAATCCGCAGCACGTCAGCCTGAGCTGATCGGCGAACTGCAAACCAAGATGTTCTTGTTGGCTGGTCTGATCGACGCAGCTTTCATTATCGGTACCGGTATTGCTCTGTGGTTCGCTACAGCCAACCCGTTCCTGGGCCAGATCGCCCGTTTGACCGTCGCTAAATAATTCCGTCTCTGTGATGCGTGGCCTGCTGTGCTCTAGGGCAAAGCAGTCCGCAAGTCCCATCACTTACTAAAGGATGTTGACGTGAACATTAACGCCACCCTGATCATTCAATTGATCGTGTTCCTGATCCTGGTCTGGTTCACCATGTCATTTGTCTGGCCACCTATCGCCAAAGCACTCGACGAGCGCGCTGTAAAAATTGCCGATGGCCTGGCCGCCGCCGACAAAGCCAAGTCTGATCTGTCTGCCGCCAACAAGCGCGTAGAAGATGAGCTGGCCAAAACGCGCACCGAGACCGCTGCCCGCCTGGCCGACGCTGAGCGCCGCGCCCAAGCCATCGTGGAAGAGGCGAAAGCCAAAGCCGTCGAAGAAGGCAATAAAATCATCGCTGCCGCCAAAGCAGACGCTGACCAACAAACCGTCAAAGCCCGCGAAACCCTGCGCGAACAAGTTGCTGCCCTGGCCGTCAAAGGCGCAGAGCAAATCTTGCGCAAAGAAGTCAACGCCGGTGTGCATGCCGATTTGCTGGGCCGCCTCAAGGCTGAGCTGTAAGGCGCACGCACCATGGCTGAACTCGCTACCATCGCCCGCCCTTACGCCGAAGCGCTGTTTAAGGCCACCAAGTCTGACTTGGCTGGCACCGCAGTGTGGCTCGACGCGGTTGCCGCTGTCGCTGCCAACCCACAGCTCCAACAGTTTGCAAGCAATCCGCAGTCCAGCAACGCACAGGTTTTTGACCTGTTGTCGTCGGTGGCCAAGGTGAGCTTGCCTGTGCAGGGCAAGAACTTCCTGGAAACCGTCATCGACAATGGCCGTGTAAATGCACTGCCCGAAGTTGCTGCCCAGTTTCGCACGCTGAAAAACGCGCAAAGCGGCACCGCTGACGCGACCGTCTACAGCGCTTTTCCTATCGACAGCGCAGCTTTGGCTGATGTGTCGGCACTGCTGGAAAAGCGTTTTGGCCGCAAGCTCAATCTACAGGTTGCCCTGCAGCCTGAGCTGATTGGCGGTATCCGCGTGGTGGTGGGTGACGAGGTGCTCGACACCTCCGTCAAAGCCCGCTTAGATCAAATGAAAGCCGCTCTGACCGCATAACGCGCTCAGGGCATTAACGAAAGAAGGAACGAGCCATGCAACTCAATCCCGCAGAAATTTCCGAACTGCTGAAAAGCCGTATCGAAGGCTTGTCTGGCGCCGCCGACATCCGTAACCAAGGCACCGTAGTGTCCGTGACCGACGGTATCTGCCGTATCCACGGCCTGTCCAACGTGATGCAGGGCGAGATGCTCGAATTCCCCGCCGACGCAGACGGTCAGCCCAGCTACGGCTTGGCGCTGAACCTGGAGCGCGACTCCGTGGGTGCCGTGATTTTGGGTGCATATGAGCACATCTCCGAAGGCAACACCGTCAAGTGCACGGGTCGCATTCTGGAAGTGCCTGTGGGCCCTGAGCTCAAAGGCCGCGTGGTCAACGCACTGGGTCAGCCTATCGACGGCAAAGGCCCCATCAACGCCAAGATGACCGACGTGATTGAAAAGGTTGCGCCCGGCGTGATCGCCCGTCAGTCTGTCAGCCAGCCCCTGCAAACCGGTTTGAAGTCCATCGACTCGATGGTGCCAGTCGGTCGCGGTCAGCGCGAACTGATCATTGGTGACCGCCAGACCGGTAAAACGGCTGTGGCGATCGATGCCATCATCAACCAAAAAGGCCAAGGCGTGACCTGCGTGTACGTGGCTATCGGCCAAAAAGCATCCAGCGTGAAGAACGTGGTGCGCGCACTCGAGCAAGCTGGCGCGATGGAGTTCACCATCGTCGTAGCCGCTACCGCTTCTGAGTCGGCTGCTATGCAATTCGTATCAGCCTACTCCGGCTGCACCATGGGTGAGTACTTCCGTGACCGCGGCGAAGACGCACTGATCGTGTATGACGACCTGTCCAAGCAAGCCGTGGCCTACCGCCAAGTGTCTTTGCTCTTGCGCCGCCCACCAGGCCGCGAAGCCTACCCTGGCGACGTGTTCTACCTCCACAGCCGTTTGCTAGAGCGCGCCGCCCGCGTGAACGAAAAGTATGTCGAAGACTTCACCAAAGGTGCCGTCAAAGGCAAAACAGGTTCACTGACCGCATTGCCGATCATTGAAACCCAAGCCGGTGACGTATCCGCTTTCGTGCCGACCAACGTGATCTCGATCACCGACGGCCAGATCTTCCTGGAAACGTCGCTGTTCAACGCTGGTATCCGTCCTGCGATCAACGCCGGTATCTCGGTGTCCCGCGTGGGTGGTGCAGCACAAACCAACTTGGTCAAAGGCCTTTCTGGCGGTATCCGGACCGACCTGGCGCAATACCGCGAGCTGGCGGCGTTTGCCCAGTTTGCCTCGGACCTGGATGAATCCACCCGCAAGCAGCTCGACCGTGGTGCCCGGGTGACCGAACTGCTTAAGCAAGCTCAGTACAGCCCGCTGTCTATCAGCACCATGGCGGCTACTTTGTTTGCTGTGAACAAAGGCTTCATGGACGACATCGAAGTCAAGAAGGTGCTGTCCTTTGAGCATGGCTTGCATGCCTACCTCAAAGACAAGCATCCCGCGATGTTGGCCACCATGGAAAAGAATGGCGCCAAGTGGGACGTGAAGAAAATTGACGCAGCCAAGGACGACGAAGCCAAGCAAGCCTTTAAGAAGGCGTGCCAAGGCGCTGAGGCTGAATTGAACGACGCCATTGTCGCTTTCAAGAAAACCTTCGTTTAATTTTCCTTAGAACCCCATAAGGAAATATCATGGCAGTAGGCAAGGAAATACGCGTCAAGATCAAGTCGGTGGAAAACACCCGCAAGATCACCAAGGCCATGGAGATGGTGGCCGCATCCAAAATGCGCAAAGCGCAGGAGCGGATGCGCGCTGCCCGTCCCTACAGCGAAAAAATCCGCAACATGGCCGCCAACCTCGGTCAAGCCAACCCAGAATACACGCACGCGTTCATGAAAACGAACGATGCCAAGTCTGCCGGCTTCATCGTGGTGTCGACAGACAAGGGCCTGTGCGGCGGCATGAACACCAACGTGTTGCGCGCCGTCACCAACTTGCTGCGTACCAACCAGGCTGCGGGCGTGAGCGCGCAGGCTGTGGCTATCGGTAACAAGGGCTTAGGCTTCTTGAACCGTGTAGGCGCCAAAGTGGTCGCGCATGCTACCCAGTTGGGCGACAAACCGCATTTGGACAAACTCATCGGCCCCGTCAAGGTGCTGCTGGACGCGTACATCAAAGGCGAAGTCAAGTCGGTGCACCTGTGCTACACCAAGTTCATCAACACCATGAA
>JANMTF010000326.1:0-7556 GCA_031390175.1 Polaromonas sp. | reverse complement strand
TTTACCAAAAAGTACGGCATCAAGGTCAAGCCCTGGCGCGCAGGCTCAGAGGCCGTGTTGCAGCGCGTGGTCACAGAGGCGCGCGCTGGCCGCAGCGTGGTGGACGTGATGCAAAACAACGCGCCCGAGAGCGAAGCTGCGCACCAGGAAAAGCTGCTGCAAGAGGTGCGCTCGCCGTTCCACCCAGACCTGCATGCGGTCGCCGTGCCCGCGCACAAAGAGTGGGTCGGCATCACGCTAGACATTTGGACCACGGCCTACAACACCCACAAGATCAAAAAAGAAGATCTGCCCAAAACTTACCAAGACCTGCTTGACCCCAAATGGAAAGGCCAGCTAGGGATTGAGGGCGACAATAACGTGTGGTTTGGCTCGCTGATGGGGCAGCTGGGCGAAGAGCAGGGCTTAAAGCTGTTCAGCAACATCGTCGCTACCAACGGTATCTCGGTGCGCAAAGGCCACTCGCTGCTGACCATGCTGGTGTCGTCGGGCGAAGTGCCCTTGGCGCTTACGGTGTACAGCTGGAACCCCGAGCAGCTCAAGCTCAAGGGCGCGCCGCTGGAAGGGCATATTTTGCAGCCCGTGATTGGCCAAACCAGCGCCATCTCCATTCTGAAAAAATCACCCAACCCGAATGCCGCGCTGCTGTTTTATGAATTCATGATCAGCGAAGGTCAAAAGCTCCTGCACGAGGCCAACTTTATCCCCAGCAGTAAAAAAATTGATACACCGTTTACCAACGTCCCCGTGAAGTTTGTCGACCCCGCGCAGGCCATTGCCATGCAAAGCAAGTGGGTCAAGATGTACGAGGATACGGTGACGAAAAAGTCGAAATGACCATGCCAATGGCATCGACCCATGCTCGCGTGTCAGCCTTCTCTTACTCCCTCTTCCGCCAGCGGGAGAGGGCAGGGGTGAGGGCGTGACCCCCCGCCACAGAATCGGCATCGTAGGCCTAGGCGCAGCAGGCCAAGCCTTCCTGCCCGCGATCCACAAGCACCCAGGCTTCGAGCTAGTTGCCGTGTGCGACCCCGTGCTATCCATCCGAGAGCGCTTTGCGCAATCCACAGGCGTTCCAGGCTACGCATCGCTCACTGAAATGCTGGACATCGCCACGCTCGATGCCGTCTACATCGCCTCCCCCACGCCCTTGCACGCAGACCATGTGCTGCAAGTGGTAGCCGCACAAAAACATGTGCTGATCGAAAAGCCCATGGCCACATCGCTATCAGACGCAAAGCGCATGGTCAGCGCCGCAGAGGGCGCTGGTGTCAACATGGTGGTGGGCCACTCGCACAGCTTCGACGCGCCCATCCAGGCCATGCACAAGATCATCGCCAGCGGCCAACTGGGCCGGGTGCGCATGGTCAACACCTGGTGCTTTAGCGACTGGATCTACCGCCCGCGCAGGCCCGACGAGCTTAATAGCGCGCAAGGCGGCGGCGTGACCTACCGCCAAGGCGCGCACCAGTTCGACATCCTGCGCCTGCTGTGCGGCGGCATGGCGCACAGCGTGAAAGCGCGCAGCTTCGACTGGGACGCCCAGCGCCCCGCCACCGGTGCGCACAGCGTGTTTCTCGACTTTGGCCAAGGCGGCCCCGCCGCCACAGCGGTGTACAACGGCTACGGCGGCCTGTCCAGCATGGACTTGTGCTTTGACATCTCCGAGTGGGGCTTTCACCAGCCACCCACGAGCCGCCACTGGCTCACCCGCGCCACCTTGCCCACGTCTGCACAGGCCGAGATAGAGGCCAAGCAGGCGCGGGCTACAGGCGCCATCCCCCCCAGCGCCCCGCACCAGCCCTTCTTTGGCCTGACCATCGCCCATTGCGAGGGCGGCGACATTCGCCAAACCCCGCAAGGCTTGCGCATCCACTCTGCGCAGGGCGTGCAAGACATCCCCCTGCCAGTGGACCGCAGCCCGCGTGACTTGGTGTTGGACGAGTTTTACGAAGCCTGCCAGGGCGAGGCTCCCACCCTGCATGACGGACGCTGGGGTTTGGCTAACCTGGAAGTATGCGAGGCCGCCATTGCGTCGTCAGTCAGCGGCTGCGAGGTGCTGCTGCATCACCAAGTCTCTACTTCGACGGTTGCAAACTGAAATTTCACTACTATTTACCAAGCGTTCGGCAAACCCATATTGAAAGTGCACAGCCACACAGGCAGACTCAGCGTTTTTCAAGGAACGATGGGGGCATGTCAGTTAAAGTAGTCAGTCAAGAGAAGATCGCACAGTGCGTGCAGATATTGGAGCAGCTCGCTCTCAGCGGGCTAGACATGCAAGCCTTTGCCAAGGCCCGGGGAATGCGCTACGCGCAATTGAGATCCTGGCAAAACCACGAGGCGCGCTGGCGCCAACGCCTTGCACCAGAGCACAGCGTCAATCCCGACCAAGCCAGCGTGACCCGCAGCGGCTGCATCCAAGTGCACCGCCTTGACACAGCCACCCCTTCAGTGGCACCAGAGCGCCAAAGCGACGCGCACAGCATCCGCATCGAATGCACCCACGGCGCACGCAGCGCCACGCTGTACTGGCCCAGCAGCCAGAGCCTGCAATGCGCCCAGTTGGCTGGCCGCCTACCTGGCTTGAGTCAGGGCATGATCCGCATCGACAGCATCTGGCTGGCCTTGGGACACAGCGACCTGCGCACGTGTTTGTGACGAAAAATCTGGAGCAAGGCGCGGTGAAAAACTCAAGATCGCTACTAACCCCATAGCGTGTTTCCGCAAGATTTTTACAGCACAAATTCCTCCATCGCCGCAGCGCGGCCAAGGTAGGATAAGCATATTCAAAGCCCAAACAGCAGCGTGAAAAAGCTAGAGCAGGCATCTTCACAGCGAACAGCAACGCAACCGGGGCGGCAAATGCATCCTCAAAACTAACGCCGCTCTAAACGACTAGCAAACAATGCTTACCCGCCCAATCACGACAACCTGTATGTGTCCAAATGAATGCTCGTCTCGGTATTGCTGATGCCCTTGACCAGGCGGATGCGTTCCAGCGTTTTGCCCAGCGCTTGCAGGTTCTCGGCGCGCAGCTCAGCCAGCAGGTCCCAGCGGCCATTGGTGTCGTGCAGGGTGGCGACACCCGGCTCGCCCAGCAGGCTGGCTATCACGGTGCGGCTTTGGTTGCCCTCTACGGCAATGCTCATCCAGGCCTTGATGGTGTCGTGCTGCACGTCAGGTTGCACGCGCACGGTGTAGCCCACGATGATGCCCTGGTCTTCCAGCTTGGTGATGCGGTTGGTCACCGTGCCGCGCGAGACCGCCAGCTTGTGCGCCAAATCGGCAATGCTCAGGCGCGCGTCTTGGCGCAGCAGGGACAGCAGCTTGTGGTCAGTTTCGTCCATATTGCCGTATTGTCATATTTCTCTATCGAAATGGCAAATAACGCGCGTATGTTGCATGTTTTTAACTATTTACATTGCACTGGAGCCACTTCAAACTCAAGTCTCCAATAAGCCAGATGCCTAGCTCACAGCCGGAGAACACCATGCACACCACCACCGTAACCCCATCCACCGCTGTCAGCAGTAGCCCCCAGCGCACCCACTTTTTAAGCGCCCATGACGTGGCCAGCTTGGTGCTGCATCTGGGCCTGCCGCACTGCCTGCAAGGCATGGCCGCCTGCATCCACCAAGACTTTTTGCGCTGGAAGCAGTTTGACAAAAGCGCCCGCGTAGGGGCCCACTCGGCCCACGGCGTGATCGAGCTGATGCCGATTGCCGACGACCGCAGCTTCAGCTTCAAATACGTCAACGGCCACCCCCACAACACGCAGCGCGGCTTGTCTACCGTCATGGCCTTTGGTGTGCTGGCCGATATGGCCACGGGGATGCCGCTGCTGATCAGCGAGCTGACGCTTGCCACCGCCATCCGCACCGCCGCCACCTCCTGCGTAGCGGCCCGCGCATTGGCCCGCGAGGGCAGCCGCCGCATGGCCTTGATTGGCAATGGCGCGCAGGCGGAGTTTCAGGCCCTGGCTTTTCACCACCTGCTGGGCATTGACGAGCTGCACCTGTTTGACACCGACCCACAGGCCACCGCCAAGCTGGTGCGCAACCTGCAGGCCAACCCCGATGCGCACCACCTGCGTGTGCTCGTCCACGCCAGCGCGCGCGAGGCCGTGCGCGGCGTGGACATCATCACCACCATCACGGCCAGCAAAGGCATGGCCGCCATCATTACGCCCGACATGCTAGAGAGCGGCATGCACCTCAACGCCGTGGGCGGCGACTGCCCCGGCAAAACCGAAATCCACCCCGACGTGCTGCGCAGGGCCAGTGTGTTTGTAGAGTACGAGCCGCAAACCCGCATCGAGGGCGACTTGCAGCAAGTGCCTGCCGACTTTCCAGTGACCGAGCTGTGGCATGTGCTGGCAGGCCAGGCACCTGGCCGCACCGGGGATGCGCAAATCACCATGTTCGACTCGGTCGGCTTTGCCATCGAAGACTTCTCGGCCCTGCGCTACCTCCAGGCCGCAGCGGCGGCACAGTCGCTGGGCAGGCCGCTGGACTTGGTACCGCAACTGGACAACCCCAAAGACCTGTACCAACTGGTCAAGCCCAGAGCGCCTGTGCTTGCCATACCCGGCGCAAAACCCGCCGCACGTTCCCGTGCGACACCCCGCGCACCCATGCAGCCAAAGCCATCCGCCGCTATAGTGGCGGCATGACCCACACCACGCCCCCGCGCACCGTCAGCCTGATCGGGGTGCCCACCGACATCGGCGCGGGCACGCGCGGTGCCAGCATGGGGCCCGAGGCCCTGCGCGTGGCGGGTATTGCGCAGGCCATTGCGCAGTTTGGCATCACCGTCAAAGACTGTGGCAACCTGCAAGGCCCGGCCAACCCTGGGCTGCCAGCGGTCCATGGGTTTCGCCACTTGCATGAAGTGGCGGCGTGGAACCGACTGCTGCATGAGGCGATGCTGAGCGAGCTGCAAGCGGGCCACTTGCCGGTGATGCTGGGCGGTGACCATAGTCTGGCCATTGGCTCGATCAGCGCCGTAGCCCGCCACTGCAAAGCGCAGGGCAAAAAACTGCGCGTGCTGTGGTTTGACGCGCATGCAGATTTCAATACCGCAACCCTCACCCCCAGTGGCAACATCCACGGCATGCCAGTGGCCTGCCTGTGCGGCCAGGGCCCGCGCGAGCTGGTGGAGATCGGCGGTTTCTCGCACGACGCGCCCGCGCTGCACCCCAAAGAACTGCGCCAGATCGGCATCCGCAGCGTGGATGCGGGTGAGAAAAAGCTGGTGCGCGACATGGGGATAGAAGTATTTGACATGCGCTATATCGACGAGATGGGCATGCGCCACGCGATGGAACTGGCGCTCGCCTTGGTCGACAAAAACACCCATCTGCATGTCAGCCTGGATGTCGATTTTTTAGACCCCGACATCGCCCCGGGTGTGGGCACCACGGTGCGCGGTGGGCCCACTTACCGCGAAGCTCAACTGTGCATGGAGATGATCGCCGACACCGGCCGCATGGCCTCGCTGGACATCGTGGAGCTCAACCCAGCGCTGGACATTCGCAACAGCACGGCCGAGCTGGCGGTAGATTTGGTGGAGAGTCTGTTTGGCAAAAGCACTTTGATGCGTGGGTAACATTCGGCAGCAAAATAATACACAAAATGTCTGCGTTGGCGCGGTGACTGCTCAATGATGATGGCTTGTTTGAAACAACAGTGTCGTCAAAGCCAAGCATCGGTGCGGTGCAAGCCATTGCGCAAGAACCGTGTTTTGCAAGCCCCTACCTACTTGGAGACTTTGTATGAAACCAATGCACTAAAGGCAAATCCCCATGGCCGTGATGGCTAGCGCAGCCGTACTACCTGCACATACACGCGACCTTGAAACGATTAAAAAAACGGGTCTATGTGATTTGCAGTGGGTAGTTCCTGCTTAGAAGCAAATCGGGTCAGATCAAGATTCAGGACGACCCACTGTTCGGAGCGCGCAACGCCATAACGAAATTTTGCTCTGACCCCTTTTGCGTCGTTTCCGGCGCTTCGGGTCGTTCTCTCCCGCCTTCTGCCGCGCGAAGAGTCCCTTGCATAGACCTCGCGGCTCGCGCCAAAGCGTGTGGCATGGGCATGCGCCCCGGTCCGCGGCCCCTTCGGGGGAGCATCTGCAGTACTCAAAATGGGGGAAATTTAGAAACTCGCCTTCGGCTCAAACATCTAAATTTCTGATCCCCATTTTTGCGTGCTTCGAGCCCGCAGCCCTGATTGGGGCGCAACCCCATGGCACACGCTCTGGCGCGAGCACAGGGGTTTCGCAGGGCGGCAAGTCGCTGCAACGGAGGCTTCTTCGTTGTGGTGACTTTTGAGAAGTACGCATCATTGCATCACTTTATAAAAAGTGAAAATACCGATTGTTTCACCATTCAATTGACAACTGACGGGATATTTCACTACCAAACAATCAAACCAAGAAGTGAATTGTCCACGTGATGGCCAGGTGCACAAATTCGCATAATTTAGTGTACCTCGCAGGCTCGCCACCGGCCTTCGCGTCACGAAAAAGTGCTGGAAAACTCGATTTTGAGGCCTTTTTAAGATACTAATCGCTCTGCAGCCCAATAGAATGATGCGGGAGCAGCTCCTGTATGTGTAGCGCACTGAAATACCCTTGCAGGTGCCTGCAGGGGCATCCGGGTGTTTGCAGACACCTACAGGCGGTCAGAACTGCCCGCCAGTCTGCCAGCCAGCCCAGCGAGTCACGGCAGCCTGCATTCCCCTGTCTGCTCGCGCCAGAGCGCATGCCCATGGCACACGCTCTGGCGCGAGCCGCGAGGTCTGTGCAAGGGGCTCTTCGAAAAAACGGGGGAGGAACGAGCCGTCGCGCCGCAGACTGCGCGCTACCAACCCACTGCAAATCACATAGACCCCAAAATTTTACCTTGGCGCTGAATACCTGTGGGGCACCCGAGAAACCTTCGGCGGTGCAGCTGGCAAGCTAAACCGCGTGATGGGCTCGGCCAAGTACAGCTTTTAAAGCTGCGCGGAGTGGATAGCGGCCCACGCGTAAGCAGTGGGGAGAGTGATTAGAGCGTTTTCAGCGCGGCCAAGCGGCGCTGAATTTGCTGCACGATGTCGCTCTGCATATTGCGGTACAGCAGCGCCTCTTCAGCCTCTTTGGACAGCGCGGCCGACTCGGTAAAGCTGATGTCGCGCTGCTGCAATAGCTCGGTTTCGGCAATCAACTCTTTGCCTTCTTTGCTGCGCAGCTTGAACTTAAAGCGCAGGCGCAGCTGAAACTCTCGAACCTGCCCGCTGCTGGTCACACCCACCACGGATTTCTCACGCTGGTCGCTCACCACTTCCAGCACCACCTGCGCGGTGTCCAGCAGCTTGCCGTCGGTGACTACCTTCACCTCACCGCCGCTCTCCATGGCCCGGCTCAGTTCGGTGAGCAGGGGGGATGCTTCCACGCCGCTCACGAAGATAGTTTTAAACGCAAACGTCTGCGCGCCGCGTAGCTTGAAACCGCAGCCTGTGAGGGTGCTGACGGCAACCAACCCCGCGCTTTGAAGCAGGGTGCGACGATGA
>JANMTF010000323.1:0-8095 GCA_031390175.1 Polaromonas sp. | reverse complement strand
CACCCAGTATGATTCGCCGCTTCGCCTGCAAACTATCATTTTTCTTCATTTTTCTCAGAATTTCCCTGCATGTCTACCCCCGGCCCCGGTCTGAATATCGCTCAGCAAGAAGCGGTGAATTATCTGCACGGGCCTTGCCTCGTGCTGGCGGGCGCGGGCTCGGGGAAAACGCGGGTCATTACGCACAAGATTGGCCGCTTGATCCAGGCGGGGGTGGAGCCTGCGCAGATCGCGGCGATTACCTTCACCAACAAGGCCGCCGCCGAGATGCGCGAGCGCGCTAAAACCTTGGTGGGCAAGGCTGCCAAAACGGTGGTGATCTGCACCTTCCACTCGCTGGGCGTGCGCATGCTGCGGGAAGGCGGGCACGAGCTGGGGCTGAAACCGCAGTTCAGCATCTTGGACAGCGACGATGTGCTCTCGATGATCAAAGACGCAGGCGGCGGCACCGACAACGCGGCGGCGCGGCAGCACCAATGGGCCATCAGCGCCTGGAAGAATGCGGGCCTCACCTCAGCAGAGGCTTTGGCACAAGCCAAAGACGACAACGAGCGCGTCACCGCCACCATCATGGGCCGCTACGAAGAGCGCCTCACCGCCTACCAGGCGGTAGATTTTGACGACCTGATTGGCATGCCACTCAAGTTGCTGCAAAAATCAGAGCAGGTAGCGCAGCACTGGCAGGCGCGTTTTGCGCACATTTTGGTAGACGAATACCAGGACACCAATGCCACCCAGTACGAGCTGCTCAAACTGCTGATGGGCACCAAAGCGCGCATTACCTGCGTGGGCGACGATGACCAGTCGATCTACGGCTGGCGCGGCGCTACCCTGGACAATCTGAAAAAGCTGCCGATAGATTTTCCGCAGCTGAAAGTCATTAAGCTGGAGCAAAACTACCGCTCCACTTCGGCCATTTTGCGCGCCGCCAACAACGTGATCGGCCCCAACCCCAAGCTCTACCCCAAAACCTTGTGGAGCGACCTGGGCGAAGGCGAGCCCGTGCGGGTGGTGGACGCCGACAACGAAGAGCATGAGGCCGAGCGCGCCGTGGCGCGCATCCAAAGCCTGCGCTTGGGAGACTTGGCGACCCAAGGCACGCAATACAAAGAGTACAAAGACTTCGCTATTTTGTACCGTGCCAATCACCAGGCGCGGGTGCTGGAGCAGGCGCTGCGCAAGGCGAACATCCCGTACAAAGTCTCAGGTGGTCAGAGCTTTTTTGACCGCGCCGAGATCAAAGACCTGTGCTCTTGGCTGCGCTTGATTACCAACAACGACGACGACCCGGCATTTTTGCGCGCCGTCACCAGCCCCAAGCGCGGCATAGGCCACACCACCTTGCAACAACTGGGCGGCTTTGCCACGCAGTACAAGCTGAGCATGTTCGAGGCGCTGTTTTCCAACTCACTGGAAAGCGTCATGGCGGCACGCGCCGTGGGCAGCCTGCACGAGTTTGGCCGCTATGTGAACGACCTGGAATACCGCGCCCGCCACACCCTGGGCGCTGAAGCCGCAGGCGTATTTTTGACCGATTGGCTGAAAGACATAGGCTACGAAAAGCATTTGTATGAGAGCGAAGACAGCGAGAAAATCGCCGCCAACAAATGGACCAACGTGATTGAGTTTTGCGACTGGATGGCCAAACGCTGCGGCGGCGAGATTGACGACGCGGGCGATATCTCGATGGTGCGCGAGGTCAAAAACCTGCTGGAAGTGGTGCAAACTATCTCGCTCCTGTCCACCCTGACCGACCGTGAGAAAGACCAAAACGTAGTGACCCTGTCTACCCTGCACGCCTCCAAAGGCCTAGAGTGGCCGCATGTGATGCTGGCCGGTGTGAGTGAGGGCATGCTGCCCTTCAAGCTGGGCGAAGACGATGCCCAGTCCACCGATGCCAAGGCCGCTGCCAGCGAGGGCATCCTGGCCCGCCTGCAAGAAGAGCGCCGCTTGATGTACGTGGGCATCACCCGCGCGCAGCGCACCCTGGCGGTGAGCTGGCCGAAAAAGAAAAAGAAGGGCCGCGACATGGTCAGCGCCCAGCCCAGCCGCTTTATTGCAGAGATGGCGCTGGAGCAAAATACCGTCAAAGAGGATCCCCGCGAAAAGCTCAAGGCGCTGCGTGCGGAGTTTGCGCTCAAGTCGGCACAAAATGCCGAGCTGGCCAAAGCGATGGTTTAGAAAGGGTGCATGCGATGCATAAACTGGTGACACTATTTTTTATAGCTGCTTGCGCAACTCCCCAATGGGCTAACGGCCAGAATGCACCCCAACATACTGCGCCCAGCACGTCCTGCCCGTCACCCAGCGAACTCAAAATTGCCAGCCTCTATGGCACCTGGGTACTGGAGATTTCCAGCGCCGACGGCACGCAAATGCTCCAGCGCGGCCGCGTGGAATTAGAAAAAAACCCGGAGTACGCGGGCTCTGTCAGCGGCTGGATGTACGTGCCGGGCCGCAAAATATTTGTGGCCGGTGACCTGTCCAAGGGCGAAGTGAGCTTGGAAGAATCAGACGATGGCACCCGCATCAGCGCCGTCTGGGAGGGCGGGGTGGCCGAGGGCAGTTGCGGCAAAGCCATCACCGGTACGCGCCGCGCAGGCGAGGTGATGACGACCTTTGTGCTGCGCCGATCCAGCGGCTGGAACTAGAGCGGGTTCATTGCAGGATACAGCCGTGTCAGATCGTGCTGGGCGCGGTTTTTAAACAATACGGCCCCTTGCTCGCGCGCCAGCGCTATGGCGGCATGCAGGTCTGCCTGCACCAGCGCCTGCGCATCGCCCCGGGCATGGTACAACAAGGCGCGCAGGCGCAGGTATTCGGCTTGCATCCAGGTCAGACCTGCCGCAATAAAGTGCTCTGCTACAGCCAGTACTTCCAGCCCCTCATCCACCCGTCCGTGTCGCTGGCAAGCCTGGGCGTACAGCACATACCACACGTTGGAATAAGCGTGCGCCGCCACCAAAAAGTCAACCCCGCGCCGCGCCTGCACAAAGCCTTCGTCAACCCGTTGCTGCAAAATGAGTGACAGGCCCACAAACAGGTCTGCATGCCCTGTCCAGGTAGGCAGGTTGTGCTGCTGCATCAGCTGTTGCAGCTCGTTGGCACGGCTGGTCAGTTCGGTCTCCTCTTCGTTCAAGGCTGACAGAAAGCAATCACCAAACGCCAAGGTGTTGCACAGGGTGTGCACGCTGGCTTTGCTACGTGCCTCGGCCAGGGTTTTGTCGCGCCACAGGCGGGCTGAGGTTTTTTGGTCAAACAGCGTATAGGCCTGTGCCAGGCCTACCATCACCATGATCTGGTGGTTGGTAGGCCCCAGTTTCTCCATCGCTTGCGCATGAATCTGCGGGTTGTAGTGCGCCAAAAACTGCTCAGCTTGCGCAACGCCTTGGGGCAACTGACCCCGGAACAGCAAAATAGTGCTCATGTACCGATGGGCAATCAGTTGATCGACTTCGCTGCCTCCGATGGCGGCTATTTGAATGCGCTGCGCCATCTCATAGGCGCCGCTCTGGTTGCCTGCAGTGGCCAACAGCAGTAGCTTCATGGCCATGGCGGGCACCACGCTGGCTTTGTTGTCTAGCGACTCACTGAGCGCGGTGATGCGGTTGACGTTGAGCTCCACTTCGGGTGCGCGATGCCCGCGCACCGCAATCAGCGGCCCCATCAGACTGACCAACAAGGCAAACTCCTGTTCATCACGGGCACGGCTGGCAGCCTGCTCCTGGGTGAGCGATAGCGCTTGCTGAAAATGCTCAATCGCTTCCAGATACGCGGAGCGACGGTCCGCCTCGCTGCCAGCCCGCTCCAGGTGCACGATGGCTCGCCCAGCCTGGCCAGCGGCGGCCAACTGGATGGCCATCACCTGGGGCGCTGCTTTGGCAATCACGGAAAACTGCGACTCCAGTGTGTCGGCCACCAGGGCATGCAGGCGCTGGCGCTCGCGGCGCACCAGCAGGCTATAGGCGGCCTCGTACACCAGCATGTGCCTGAAGGCTACTGCCGCGCCGTAGCGGCTATGGCCCGCTACAAACACGCCCGCCTGCATCAGCTCGGCAATGCCATGCCGGGTTTTGTGCTCGTCCAATGGCGACACCGCAATCAACAGTTCCACCGGAAACTCACGCCCAATCACAGCGGCAACCGGCGCAATTTCACGTCCATACTCAAAACTGTCCATCCGGGCCAGCAAAGACTCGGTCAAGGTGGACGGAATAATGGACAGCAGGCTATGTGCATCAGTGCTGCGCGCAGCAGTTTGCAGATAACCGCGCGTCAACTCTTCGGCAAAAATAGGCACTCCGTCTGAGCGTGCCACGATGGCATCCTGCACAGCATCAGGCAACACCACAGGGTGTGCCAGCGTCTGCACCAGGCTGCGCGCTTGTTGGCGATCAAGGCGCTCCAGTTGCATCATCCGCACCTGCGCTGCTTGGGCCCATTCTGGCAAGGGGCCTGCACGGGTAGTGGCGATCAGCAAGATAGGCAGACCGGAGAGCTTGGCTGTCAAATTGCCAAACAGTTCTGAGGTAGAGGCATCGATCCAGTGCAGATCTTCAATAACGATCACCAACGCTTGCTTGGCCAGCACCGTAAACATGTCAATCAGTGCGGCAAAGGTCATGGCGCGCAGCTCGTGCGAGCCCAATCCTTGCAAAGGTGAGTCTGCTGCCATCTTGATACCCAGCATATCTGCCATCAACGCCAGGCTGTGTGCTGAATGCGAACCCGCCAGCGCCAGCAGGGATGCAAGCTTGCCCAGCGCAAGCTGCGGTGCCTCACCCGCCACAATACCGGCCTGCCGCTCCACAAAAGAGCGCACGGGGTACAAGGGCGCGGCCACGTTGTAGGGCGAGCATTGAAACACCAGCTTGTCTTTGGCGGCCCCACCCATTTGGGCCATGGCATCGCCCACCAGCCGGGACTTGCCCATGCCGCTGTCGCCCCGGATCACCAGCACTTGGCCTTGGCCGTTGCGCACCGCATGGATGTGCGCTTTGATCTGCCGCATCTCGGTGTCCCGCCCCACCAGCGCATGCTGGTGGCGACTGGCTTGGGTTGCGTCAAAGCGGCTGCCCGCAGGTTTTTCTTGCAACACGCGCCAAAGACGCACGGGCTCCTGAAATCCCTTGAGGGTAAACGGCCCCAGGTCGCTGCATTCAAAAAAATCCGCGATGCGCAACTGCGTACTGGGCGCAACGACCACCGTGTCGGGTTCTGCCATAGCCTGGGCCCGTGCTGCCAGATTGGGGGTTTCGCCGATGGCGTTTTCTTCGGTATGCGCGCCCGTTGAAAACGGCTTGCCGACGACTGTAATGCCTGTGGCAATACCAATACGCACTTGCGGCTGCTGGTCGCCAAACGCCCCTAGCTGCCCTACCTGGCGGACAACGTCCAGCGCCGCACGCACAGCGCGTTCGGTATCGTAGTCGCGTGCCTGCGGGTAGCCAAAATAGGCCATCACCCCATCGCCCAGGTACTGGGCAACCCATCCCCCATGCGCTTCAATCACCTGGGTCAGCAGCGCGCGGAAAGCGGCGATGTACCCCAGCAGGTCTTCTGGGTCCACTTTGGCTGACAAGGCGGTAGAACCCACCAAATCACAAAACATGACCGTGATCTCGCGGCGTTGTACCGTGGCCGCGGCCTGCGCTGCACCATGCCGATGCGGGCTGGTGAGCGCGCTGCGTGATGTCGTAACGCCGCTTGATGTCGGCGCGCCGCTCGGAGCCGCCGCGCTGGCTGCTACTGGCCCTTCAGGTGCGGCTGCGCTGGCTGGGCTAAGTGGTGCGTTCAGCCGCGCAATGGCTTCCAGCAGGCGCTTGCGATGGCCCAGCGATGCCACGCCCATTTCACGCAAATCGTCACCCGTCAGTGAGGCCAACACCTCAAAGTCGATATGGTTATCAATAAATGCAGGCGCGTACACGGCCAGCCCCATCTCAGCCAGCCAGGCGGGTACGTCAAATGCCTTGAAACTGCTCATACGCTTATGACATGTTCATCCGCTCTAGATGGCCTGCAAGGTCGGCAAAGCCTGATTTCCATAGCTGATGGGCAAGTCCAGTGCGGCCTGTAGCTTCTCTGGCAAGATGATGACGGGCCCTGGCCCGACGCCGGGCGGCATCAAAGGCCTGACGCATTGGGCAAAGACAAACACCAAGCTGGGATCGTATTTGCATTTGACGGCATACAGCCCGGCCTGCGCCTCACCCCAATACTTGCTGGCGTAGTTGGCATCGTTCAAGCGGGGATAGTTTTGGTACACATGGCCGTTGTACAGCGGCTCCATAAAAGCCATCCAGCCTTCTAAAAATTGCTGCGCCGGGCCTTGCTCCTCAGGAACCGACCAGAATACGTCGAGTACCGCATTGAAAGCGACAGTGCGGTGAATGAAAGCACTGTTGGCATAGGGATAGGCGTTGATGGCCCCGCCATAAAACTCCATGTAAAAGTAAGAATACGGGTTGGGCGATTGCACAAAATAATTGAGCAAACCGCGCCACTCCGCGGGGCTCAAATCACGCGCTACGTAGCGGGAGGCTTTGTCCTCACTGGGCATGGGGAATTTGGGCGGGAAGCAGGGCATGCCATAGGGGATATTCAGCAGGTCCTGGTTCAGCGCCTGGAAACTGTCCATTTTGGTCCATTGCGTCACTGCACCAGGCAGGATGCACAGCGCGTCAATCGCCGCTTGACCCGCCGTCTGGTCGCCCACGTACAGGCCGCGTACCATCAGGTAGGGCTGCATGGTGGCGGGGTTAACGGGCAAGCCGCCTACCATGCCGGGCTGGTTGCACAGGGAGACTTGAATATTCAAGTTGGCAGACGGGGCGGTGCGCATGTAGGCGCTTTGCAGAGCGAGCATGGCACCGGTAGCGTTTTGAAAGTCCTGCTCTGTTTGCAAGGCCCAGATAATGGCCCAGCCAAACACCTGGCCCAAGGGGCGCAGTTGGTAGGTGACATTGAGCAAAATGCCAAAGTTGCCGCCTGTGCCGCCGCGCATGGCCCACCACAGGTCTGAGTTGACTGTGGGCGAAGCGGTGACGATAGCGCCATTGGACAGCATGACACGCATGGACAGCACGTTGTCACAGTTCATGCCATAGGTGACCGAGGTAAAGCCGTAGCCGCCACCCTGCACATAGCCGCCCACACAGACATCGTCGCATTCGCCGCCTGGCACATGCAAACCATAAGGCATCAGGCAGGCATTGAGCTTGCCAAATTTGCATCCAGTTCCCACTGTGACGGTCGGTCCAGCGGCGTTGACGCCCACGTCGCTGAGCGCACTGACATCAATCAGCACGCCTGCTCCGGCAGAAAACCCAGCCGTGCAATGTCCGCCAGAGCGAACGGTGAATGGCACCCGGGTTTGCAGCGCCAGTTGCAAGGCAATGGCTACGTCACTTTCCACCACGCAGTACACAATCATGGACGGATAGGAATTGAACACCGGGTTGAACAGCATGCGGTCTTGGTTGTAGGCCGCATCACCTGGCATGACGATGGTGCCTTGCAGGCCGAGTTGAGCAGTTTTTACCTGCTCACGCGTGAGGCGAAAACGGGTGAAATCTGTGTCGTCCTGCTGATCCCACTGGGTCATCAAGGCGGTGTCACGGAGTTTTTTTCTGGAATAGTTATGGGGCATTTTTTGTCTCTGATAGTTTTTTTTCTTGGGCCACTCCCAATGTGAGTCTGAAGTCTCGCAATGGGCGGTTCCGGACAGTGAGGTTAGCACAGCCGGAATAAGGCAGCGAGAGGATTGCGCCCCTACCGGCCGTACAAAAAAAGACCCGCACTAGAAATCTAGGCGGGTCAAACATCCAGAGGAGACTCTCTAGTGACTTGGAGAAAGTAATGTCTGGTAAAGCGGGCTGCATTGGCATGCAGCCCTGGGTGAATTAAATTTTTCGATCAACGGTTGTAAGCGGTCTCGCCGTGGGACGTGATGTCCAGGCCTTCGCGCTCTTCTTCTTCCGGTACGCGCAGGCCAATGACCAGGTCTACCAGCTTGTAGGCTACGAAGGACACGATACCTGACCAGACCACAGTGACCATCACCGCTTTAAACTGGATCCACACTTGGGCACCA
>JANMTF010000316.1:0-9288 GCA_031390175.1 Polaromonas sp. | reverse complement strand
CCAAGCAGGCGTTTGCGCGTCAGTCACTCCATAGACATGCCCATGCGCCGGAAAAAACCTCTCCAGCGCGCGCAGGTTGTAGCGCAACTCGGCATTGTCGCGGTAGCGGCCTTCTACATTGCCATGCTGCGCCATCGCATCACGATGGCTGACGCTGAGCTGGCGGGCAGCACTGCGGGGCTTGGCACGCCCGACGCTGTCGTTACCGTCGACCCAGCGGTAGACGATGTCGACAGCATCGTGTGGCTTGGTCAACCGGTGCTTACTTGTACTTGTCTTTGTCTTTGCCGCGCGGAATCACCGTGGTGGTGATGGTGGCGCGCACCGGCTCACCGGTCTGCACTTTAGGGGGCGAAGTGTCTTTTTTCGTCTTTTTAACTTCTTTGTTGGTTTTTTGCTGACCTTTGGCCATGGTGTGCTCCTAGATTGATTGTGAATGCAGATGTATTATCCATGGCTTTATGTCCTGTTTCAACACCGTCCCCCATTCTTCCCCTTATGTCCTTTGCGATTGATATTCAAGAACGCGAGGTAGAGATCACCGCCATACGGGCGCAAGGTGCGGGCGGGCAAAACGTCAACAAGGTCTCCAGCGCCATCCATCTGCGCTTTGACATCCCCGCTTCGTCTTTGCCCGAAGACGTCAAGGCGCGCCTGCTGGCGCTGCGTGACAGCCGTATTACGCAAGACGGCGTACTGGTGCTGAAAGCGCAAAACCACCGCACCCAAGACGCCAACCGGCTAGACGCCTTTGCGCGCCTGCACGAGCTGGTGGCCACTGTGGCCAAGCCGCCCGTGGTACGCCGCCCTTCAAAGCCGACTTACGGCTCCAAGCAGCGGCGACTGGAGGGCAAAAGCCAGCGTTCCAGCATCAAGGCCTCTCGGGGCAAAGTCACGGACTGAAAGTGCGCGGGTCTTACCTTGGTTGGGTCTTGGCTTGGAGTACGCAGCGCAGCGGCATAAAGGATGAGGAGGCGGCCATAAGCCGCAACCGGGGACAGCCGCGGAGCTCAGTACACCGTCGGCGTGCTCCCGTGCAAGACTAAGCCAGCCCCTTCGAGGAGGAAAGTCCTTAGCAATGGCGTGACTCTAAGCCGCACCAAAACCACCGCCCCCCGGCGTATGAATCTCAAACACATCACCCGGCTGCATCTCTGTCTGGCCGATGTGCTTGAGCTCTTGCACACTGCCATCCGCACGCACTACACGGTTAATGCCCGGCTGCCCGGCAGCGCCGCCTGCCATGCCAAATGCGGGGTGTACACGGCCGTTGCTCAAAATACTGGCGGTCATGGGTTTTAAAAACTTCACGCGCCGCACGCCACCATTGCCACCACTGAACTGGCCCGCCCCACCAGAGCCTTGGCGAATGGCATAGCTCTCTAGGCGCACTGGGAATCTGAACTCCAGCACCTCTGGGTCGGTCATGCGTGAGTTGGTCATATGCGCTTGCACTACCGATGTGCCGTTAAAGCCATTGATTACTTTACCCTGCGCATCCATCTCACCACCCGCACCGCTACCACCCGAGATGGTTTCGTAATATTGGTGCGTGGCGTTGCCAAAGGTGAAGTTGTTCATCGTCGGCTGGCCACCGGCCATCACGCCCAGTGCACCATAGAGGCAGTTGGTGATGCAGGTAGACGTTTCCACATTGCCCGCTACCACCGAGGCAGGCGGGTTGGGATTGAGCATGCTGCCTGGCGGGATGATTACCTTGAGGGGTTTGAGGCAACCTGCGTTGAGCGGAATATCGTCGTCCACCAAGGTGCGGAACACGTACAGTACTGCCGCCATGCACACGGCTGTAGGTGCGTTGAAGTTGTTGCTGAGCTGCGCTGAGGTGCCGGTAAAGTCAATCTCGGCGGTGCGCTCAGCAGCGTTCACCCGAATGGCCACTTGGATCTGCGCGCCGTTGTCTAGCGGCAGCGTGAACTTGCCATCTTTCAGCCGCGTGATCACGCGGCGCACCGACTCTTCGGCATTGTTCTGCACATGCTGCATGTAGGCCTGCACAACATCCAGGCCATAGTGCTGCACCATCTTGGCCAGCTCTTGCACGCCTTTTTCGTTGGCCGCAATTTGCGCCTTCAGGTCGGCCATGTTTTGTGCAGGGTTGCGGCTGGGGTGGGGCGTAGTGCCGCCGCCCGTGCGCAGCAGCGTCAGCATTTTTTCTTCTTGCAGCACACCCTGCGCCACCAGTTTGAAGTTATTAATCTGCACGCCCTCTTCGTCGATGCGGGTGGAAAACGGCGGCATGGAGCCGGGCGTAGTGCCGCCAATATCAGCGTGGTGGCCACGGGAGCCGACGTAGAACATGGGGCGCTGGCCCTCACCCCAACCCTCTCCCGCAAGCGGGAGAGGGAGCGCCGCATGGTGTTCACTCCCTCTCCCGCTTGCGGGAGAGGGCTGGAGTGAGGGTGACAAATACACTGGTGTAATCACAGTCACATCGGGCAGATGTGTTCCGCCGTGGTAAGGGTCGTTCAATGCAAACACGTCACCGAATTGCATGCGGCCTGCGTTGTCGCGAATCACCGTTTTGATACTCTCGCCCATACTGCCCAGGTGCACTGGCATGTGCGGCGCATTGGCAATCAGGTTGCCCTCTGTGTCAAACAGCGCACAGCTAAAGTCCAGGCGCTCTTTGATGTTGACTGAGTAGGCGGTGTTTTGCAGTTGCAAGCCCATCTGCTCGGCAATGTTCATGAACAGGTTGTTGAACACCTCTAGCAGCACCGGGTCTGCTGTGGTGCCCACCGCGTAGGTGACGGCGCGCTGGGTTGTGCGCTCTAGCACCAAGTGGTCCAACGCCGTCAGCTTGGCTTCCCAGCCGGGCTCTATCACCGTGGTGGCGTTCTGCTCGGCAATGATGGCCGGGCCGGGCACCACGTCTCCTGCACGCATGTCGCCGCGCACCACCAAGGCTGCGTCATGCCACTGGCCACCGGAGTACATGCGCCCCGTCTCGCGCGTGGGCACAGCGCGGGCATCGTGCAGGGTGTGACGGGCTTCAGTGGGGGCATCACCGCCAATGATGGCTTCGACCGACACGGCTTCCACCACCATAGCCTTGCCTTGCATCAGGAAAGCAAAGCGCTGCTGGTAGGAGCGCGCAAAGGCAGCTTCAATCTGCGCCAGATCGCCCAGCGGAACCATCAAGGCCGTGTCTGTGCCTTCGTACTTCACATGCACCCGCTGGTGCACTGTCAATGTGCCCTTGGCTACCTGCTGGCGCTCAAGTTCGCTGCGAGCGGCGTCGGCCAGGGTGGTCAGCTTGCTGCGCACTTCGGCCAAAGCCTGCGCGTTCAAGCGCAGTTCCACTGCCTGCTCGCGGATCACATTTTGGTCGGCCAAGCCCATGCCGTAGGCGCTGAGCACCCCCGCCAGCGGGTGCACAAACACGCGCGTCATGCCCAGTGCATCGGCCACCAAACAGGCATGCTGCCCACCTGCACCGCCAAAACACTGCAAGGTGTAGCGCGTCACGTCGTAGCCGCGCGCTACCGATATTTTCTTGATGGCGTTGGCCATCTGCTGCACGGCAATGTGGATGAAGCCTTCGGCTATCACCTCCACACTGCGCTTTGCAGGTGCCTTGCCGCCTGCAGCCTGCTCCCTGTCCACCTGATCAGCCATCTCGTTGAATTTTTCCAGCGTGGCCTCGTAGCTCAGCGCTTCGTCTGCCTTGGGGCCAAACACTTTGGGAAAATAACGCGGCTGCACTTTGCCCAGCACTACGTTGGCATCGGTCACGGCCAAAGGGCCGCCACGGCGGTAGCACGCAGGACCTGGGTTAGCGCCTGCGCTCTGCGGGCCCACACGAAAGCGCGCGCCGTCAAACTCCAGTATCGAGCCACCACCGGCGGCCACAGTATGGATACTCATCATGGGCGCGCGCATGCGCACACCGGCCACCTGGGTTTCGAACTCACGCTCAAATTCACCGGCGAAATGGCTCACATCGGTGGACGTGCCGCCCATGTCAAAACCAATCACTTTGCCATGGCCACCCAGTTGCGCGGTACGCGCCATGCCTACGATGCCACCTGCTGGGCCGCTCAAAATAGCGTCTTTTCCTTGGAAGGTATGCGCATCGGTCAAACCGCCAGATGACTGCATGAAGAAGACCTTCACCCCCGGCATATCGCCCGCCACTTGTTGCACATAGCGGCGCAAAATGGGCGACAGATAGGCATCCACCACAGTAGTGTCACCCCGGCTGACCAGCTTCATCATGGGGCTGGTTTTGTGGCTCACGCTGATTTGTGTAAACCCCACTTCACGCGCTATGCGCTCAGCGGCCAGCTCATGCTGGGTATACCGATAGCCGTGCAAAAATACAATCGCAACCGAGCGCAGCCCTTTAGAATATTGCGAGAGCAGCTCTGCTTTTAATAGTGACTCGTTCAAAGCCTGCACCACCTCGCCATCAGAACCCATGCGCTCATCTGCCTCAACAACGGCACCGTACAACAGCTCAGGCAGGATGATGTGCCGGTCAAACAAACGCGGGCGGTTTTGGTAAGCAATGCGCAGCGCGTCTTTGAACCCGCGCGTAGTGACCAGCAGGGTAGGCTCGCCTTTGCGCTCCAGCAGCGCGTTGGTCGCTACAGTGGTGCCCATCTTCACGCACTCGACCAGTGCAGGCGTGACGGCCTCGCCAGCTTTCAGGCCCAAGAGATGGCGAATACCCGCCACTGCCGCATCTTGGTACTGCTCTGGGTTTTCACTCAGCAGCTTGTGCGTTACCAAGGAGCCGTCGGGCTTTTTACCCACCACGTCGGTGAATGTGCCCCCGCGGTCGATCCAGAATTGCCAGCGGGGTGGGGGGAGGGGTTCGTTTGTCATGGTTGATTTGTAGCATACCGCATGAGCTCATGCGAAGGTCAGGCTGGAGTCGATTCCAGTCCTGTGCTCGCTCTGGCACTTGGTCTGTACAGCTGCGCGGCTGCCCCCCGTCCTGCGGCCTCCTTTATGCCGCTGCGTTGTACACACCAAGCGCCAGAGCTGCGAACTGGTTTGGTTGGGGCACATCGGTGGATCTCCCACCAGGGTCGCAAGTGCTGGTCGGTGGTGTACTCAGCGCAGCGGCATCAAGGAGGAATAGGCGGCCATAAGCCCCCATGGGGGACAGCCGCGGAGCTGATTACACCGCCGTCCTGCTCCGTACAAGACTAACCTGGGGCCTTTGGGGAATACACGGGGTCAACAAAACGTCTTTTTGCCCTATCCTGTCGCATCAGTTCAACTTTTACTCTTGGAGTGTTTTATGAAACTCAAGCTCGTTGCCGCCCTGCTAACCGCCGCAGCCACTGGCGCTTTTGCGCAGACCAAATGGGACTTGCCCGCAGGCTATGCAGCCAGCAACTTCCACACTGAGAACCTGGTGCAGTTTGCCAACGATGTGGACAAAGCCACTGGCGGTAAACTCAAAATCACCGTGCATGCCAACGGCTCGCTGTTCAAGGCCGACCAGATCAAACGCGCGGTGCAAGGCGGCCAGGCGCAGATTGGCGAGATCTTGCTGGCCAACTACCAAAACGAATGGCAAGTGTGGGGTGTAGACGGCATGCCGTTCTTGGCCGACAGCTACGACGAGTCGATGAAGCTGTACAAAATAACCAAGCCCGCCATGGACAAAAAACTCGGCGAACAAGGCATGGCCATGCTGTACAGCGTGCCGTGGCCACCGCAGGGTATTTATGTGAAAAAACCGATTGCCTCGGCCGCCGACCTCAAAGGTGTGAAGTGGCGTGCCTACAGCCCCGCCACCTCGCGCATTGCCGAGCTGGTGGGCGCGCAGCCCGTCACGGTACAAGCGGCTGAGCTGTCCCAAGCCATGGCTACCGGCGTGGTGGAGTCGTATATGTCGTCAGGCTCTACCGGGGTGAACACCAAAACCTATGAGCACATCAAATACTGGTATGACACCCAAGCCTGGCTGCCTAAAAACGCCGTGCTGGTGAACAAAGCTGCGCTGGACGCGCTGGATGCCCCTACCAAGCAGGCCCTGCTCAAAGCCGCAGCAGAGGCCGAGACGCGCGGCTGGGCCGCATCGCGTAAAGAAAACACTGACTCGATCGAGACGCTGAAGAAAAACGGCGTCAACATCTTGCCGCCCTCACCCCAGCTCAAAGCCGACATGAAGAAGGTGGGTGACACTTTGCTCAAAGAGTGGCTGGAAAAGTCTGGCGCTGAGGGCAAGGCCATTGTGGATGCGTTTTTAAAGCCTTGAGTTTCAGGCTTCAAAGATGCGCAAATTTTTAGATACCTTGTATGACAGCGCCGCCGCTTTGGCGGCGCTTTTTATGGTGGGCTTGCTCATCATGGTGATGCTGTCGGTGCTGGGTCGGCAGTTTAACTTCCATGTGCGCGGCACCGATGCGTATGCGGGCTACTTGATGGCGGGTGCGGGATTTTTATCGCTGGCGCATACGCTCAAGCGGGGCGAACATATCCGCGTGACATTGCTGTTGTCCAAGCTGACGGGCCGGGCTAAACACGGCATGGAAGTGTGGTCGCTGGCGGCAGCCAGCGCCCTGGCAGGTTTGTTTGCTTGGTATAGCGTCAAACTGTCGGTGAACTCTTACCAGTTCAACGATATGTCCACCAGCAATGACGCTACGCCACTGTGGATTCCACAAATCTCCATGGCGCTGGGCGCGTTGATTTTGTTCATCGCGTTTGTAGACAATTTGGTGATGGAAGTGCGTGGCAAGCGTGTGCAGCTCACATCTGACGAACCCCTGCGCAATGAATAAGTTGTCCGCATAAGAAAAAAAATCTATGAGCGATATTGCCATCACCAGCCTGCTGGTACTGAGTTTGTTTTTGATTTTAGGCAGCGGCGTGTGGATTGGCCTCACGCTCTCGGGCGTGGCGTGGATTGGCATGCAAATGTTCTCGGCCCGGCCTGCTGGCGACGCGATGGCGGTGACGATTTGGGGTGCGTCCAGTAGCTGGACGCTCACCGCTTTGCCGCTATTTATCTGGATGGGAGAAATCCTGTTTCGCACCCGGCTCTCGCAAGACATGTTCAAAGGCTTGGCACCCTGGGTGCAGAGCCTGCCTGGCCGTTTGTTGCACACCAACGTGGTGGGCTGCACGATATTTGCAGCCGTGTCCGGCTCTTCGGCAGCCACTTGTGCCACGATAGGTAAGATGACCTTGCCCGAGCTGAAAAAGCGCGGCTACCCAGACGATATCGTCATTGGCACGCTGGCGGGTGCTGGCACGTTAGGCCTGTTGATTCCGCCGTCCATCATCATGATTGTGTATGGCGTGACGGCCGATGTGTCTATCTCCAAACTCTTTATCGCAGGGGTGTTGCCGGGCATCATGCTGGCGTGTTTGTTCTCAGGCTACATCATGTTCTGGGCGTTGCGCAACCCGCATTTGGTGCCACCCGCAGATGCGCCGATGACCTTCATGGAAAAGTTAAACCAGTCGCGCAGCCTCATCCCGGTGGTGTTGCTCATCATGGCCGTGCTGGGCTCGATCTACGTCGGTATTGCTACCGCGACCGAGGCGGCGGCGATTGGCGTGGTGGGCTCGCTTGCGCTGTCCGTGGTACAAGGCTCCATGAGCTGGGCCACCTTCAAAGACGCGCTAATGGGTGCCACCCGCCTGTACTGCATGATTGCCCTCATCTTGGCAGGTGCGTCCTTCTTGACGCTGAGCATGGGCTACATCGGCCTGCCGCGCCACTTGGCCGAGTGGATTGCCAGCCTGGGCCTCACGCCGTTTTGGCTGATCGCCATGCTCACCGTGTTCTATGTTATTTTGGGTTGCTTTCTGGACGGCATCAGCATGGTGGTGCTGACCATGGGCGTAATCATGCCTACGGTGAACAAGGCAGGCATTGACCCGATCTGGTTTGGCATCTTCATCGTGCTGGTGGTAGAGATGGCGCAGATCACGCCGCCCGTGGGCTTTAATTTGTTTGTGATGCAGGGCATGACCGGCAGGCAACTGCCTTATATTGCGCGGGTCACCCTGCCCATGTTTGCGCTGATGGTGCTGGCCGTGCTGATCGTTTACTTCTTCCCCGGCATCGTCACCTGGTTGCCTACGCAGATGAAGCTGTAGGCAAGTGCACGGGTTCTATGGTGTGGGTGGCTGAAGAGGCGTCAGCAGTCCCCACCGCAGGCCCGGGCACACCGCCGGGTGGTTTCGGTTTAGCCCAATCAAACAGGCGCACGACATCCTTGAGCCAGAGTGTTTTAAAGCCCGTTGCAGCTTCAAGAGCCGCGATGTACGGCGGCATATTGGTGCACTCCAGCACGAGGGTTTGAAGATCGGGTGCACGCGTTTGCAAAGCCACGGCGGCAGCCACCACGTCACGCTCAGCTTGTGCCACATCCATCTGCTGCTGGTTGCCCAAGATGCAGGTGGCAAACTCTGAATTTGGTGCCACACCTTGCACCACCACATCCTGCAACCGGTCTTTGGGCACCCCCGCGCTGCGCAAATGCTCTGCGCCCAAATAGCGCGCGCTGATGGTCAGCACCCCCACGCGCTGCTGGGTTTGCAAGAGCTTGGGCAGCAGCAGCAAACTTGAAGTGACCACTGGCACTTTGGTCACCAGTTGCAGCTCCTTTTGCAGGAGCACTAAAAACCCGCAACTGGTAGTGATAGCGCGGGCACCACGCCGGTCCAGGTTGCGCACCACGCCTTGGAAAGCAGGCACGATGCGCGCTTGCCGCAAACTGGCTGCCGACAGCACCACTTTGTCAGGCCACACACTGCGCACGATCTCCTGGTGCACCGGCACATCGAATGTGTTCAGATGGCCAATATCACCCAACGGCCTGGGAAACTGCGTATCGAGCATCACAATGCCCAAGAAACTTCGTGTTTTCAACATAAGCCTATTGTCGTCGCTGGCGCGCTGGCATTCCACCAGCGTGCCGCTACACTAGCTCCATGTTGTCTGTTTTAGCCATTTGTTTCGGTGCCAGCCTGGGTGCTTTAGCCCGCTGGGGCCTGGGCCTATGGCTCAGCGCAGGAGCCGCGCTGCCCTGGGGCACACTGGCAGCCAATTTGATCGGCGGCTACTTGGTTGGGGTGTCCGTGGCCGTGTTCCAATCCATGCCCCAACTCGACCCGGTATGGCGTTTGGCTTTGGTCACCGGGTTTTTAGGGGCACTTAGGGAATTAGTAATTACTAAAGTACCGTTTATAATATCTTCATTCTGCACTATTGGAGTGACTGCATATGAAGACAAGCACACTGGAGCGCAACGGCGTGTCGGCGGAGATGGTGGGGTTGATTGGACGTCTGAT